>SLAU01000310.1 GCA_007126675.1 Balneolaceae bacterium | reverse complement strand
GAATCTCCTGAAACTGCGTCACGACCATTCGATAAAACCCGTGATGGGTTTGTATTGGGAGAAGGAGCGGCAATGATGTTTATTGAGTCCTTAGAATCTGCTTTAGATCGCGGAGCAAGAATTTATGGTGAAATTGTTTCTTATGGATTTTCTGCGGACGCGTATCATATTACCGCGCCCGATCCTGATGGAAATGGTGTTACACTGGCATTAAATGCAGCTCTTAAAATGGCCGGCATCAAAACCACTGATATTGATCATATCAATATGCATGGTACTTCAACACCACTGGGTGATATTGCAGAATCGAGTACAATTAAAAAAGTGTTTGGTGATCATGCTTATAACATTAATCTGAACTCAACCAAATCCATGACCGGTCATATGCTGGGAGCTGCCGGTGCTGCAGAGTCTATTGCAACACTCTTAGCAATCTATCATGGAATGATTCCTCCTACCATCAATTACACAACTCCGGACCCGGAATGTGATTTGAATTACACCACTAATGAAGCGGTTGCAAGAGATATTCGATATGCTATGAATAATGCTTTCGGATTTGGCGGACACAATACAACGATTGTGTTCAAGAAATACGAAGAGTAACGAATGTTTCAATGGTTGAAAAAGTGGTTTGATTCAGAAGAAGAAACGGATCAGTCGCTAGTACAATCCGAACGCCTTAAAAAGTTAGAGAATTCTTTAGGTTTCAAAATTCCCGCCGGGTTTGAAAATCTTTTTTTGCAAGCTCTCCGCCACCGATCAATTATTGATGATAACCTCTATCATGCATATGAAACCTATGAACGTTTAGAATTTCTGGGCGATGCTGTATTAGATCTGATAATTACAGAGATTCTTTACAAGAAATACAAGAAGGAAGACGAGGGTTTTCTCACAAAACTAAGGGCTAAGCTGGTTAAAGGTGATACACTTGCACAGCTTGCCAGAGAGCTGAATATTAATGAGCTTCTGGAAATTGGTGAAAGAGCATCAGGCCAAAAAATAGATCTTTCAAAAAGTGTATTGTCTGATCTTTTTGAGTCGGTAGTTGCAGCTATTTATCTATCGAAGGGTTATCATTTCACATTCAGTTTCGTGCATGGTGTAATCGAAAAACACCTTGATTTTGAACAAGTAGAAAAAAATGTAGATAACCACAAAAGTGTCTTAATGGAACATTTACAATCCCTCAGAGAGCCCCTGCCAGAGTACAAAGTATTATCGGAAGATGGGCCCGGCCATGACAAAACATTTGTTATAGGTGTATTTATAAACGATGAAAAAATGGGAGTGGGTGAAGGCAAGAGTAAAAAAGAAGCCGAACAAAATGCTGCAAAAAAAACTCTCGAAATTTTAAAAAAGTAGTCAATCCTTAACTTTTGATTGTGGATGTTATTACTATCATTCTCTATACTTGAAGTAACATTTACAAATTAAAGAAAATGATTTAGCAACCCCTGATGAGACAATATTTAGACCTCGTAGAAAATGTACTTGAGAATGGAGTTTTAAAAGACAACCGAACAGGCACAAAAACAATCTCTTGTTTTGCAGAAAGTTATAAAGTTGATTTGTCCGAAGGTTTTCCATTACTCACAACAAAAAAGGTTTTTTTCAGATCTGTAATTCTTGAACTTCTTTGGTATTTGCGAGGCGAAGATCACATCAGGTGGCTGCGCGATGAGAATGATTGCCATATTTGGGATGCATGGGCTGAAGAAGATGGCTATGTAGGGCCTATTTATCCAGTTCTTTGGAGAAGGTTTCCCTATTTGGAAACAGAATCCGGAAAATCATATTCCGGTCAAAATGGCCAGAGCCAGTCTGATTGGAGATACAAGGAGTTTGATCAGCTTGGCAGAGCGATTGAATTACTTAAAACCAACCCGAACAGCCGCAGGATTGTTGTTAGTACGTGGCACCCCGGACTGCTTAACGAAATGAGTTTACCTCCCTGCCATATCATGTACATATTTAATGTGGAAAATGATAAGCTGAATTGTCATCTCACACAGCGTTCCGGAGATATTGCACTTGGGATACCCTTTAATCTCGCTTGTTACTCTGCACTTACTATGGCTGTTGCGCAGGAAGTCGGATTAAAACCGGGAACGTTTGCACACACAATTGTTGATGCACATATTTACGAAAATCATATTGAAGGATTGAAGGAACAAATAACCCGTAAACCCGGAAAACTTCCAACTCTTGAAATTGCTAAAAAACCTGTAGATGAGCTGACATTTGATGATTTTAAATTGCATGATTACAACCCCCAATCCGTGATTCGTTTTCCGGTTGCAGTATGAAACTATCGTTGATAGCTGCTCACGATCCAAATCTCGTTATAGGTAAAGACGGAGAGCTTCCCTGGCATTACAGTGAAGACTTAAAGTTTTTCAAAAAAACCACAATGGGTCATCCGCTCTTGATGGGACGTATTGTATTTGAAGAGTTAAATGAAAAGCCGCTGCCGGGAAGAGAAGCTTTTGTATTATCAAGAAGTAAAGAGTACCCACACGTAACGGTTTTTAAATCAGTAAATGATGCTCTGGAGCATTTAAAAGACAGAGAAGTTGTTTTTGTAATTGGGGGAGGAGAGGTGTACTCACAAACAATTGGGCTGGCAGATGAGCTCATCATAACTGAAATTAAAAAGACTTATGATGGAGATACTTATTTTCCCGAATACAGAGATAAAATAGGCACAATTTGGAAAGAAAAATGGAGAGATGACCGGCAAAATTTCTCGTTTATTAGATATATAAATATAGCTAAAGATTGATCAAATATTAGAAGCTTTTAATACGAGTTAAAAAACCTTAATGAAGAAATTGAAAGCATGTTTTGTAGATTTATAGACAAACCTTGGCTCATTGAGTATATACTATTTTCTATATCGGTTCTACTTTCTGAATGAAATTCTTCTTCAGGGTCCATCAGATAAAATCTATCTGATTACACTGCTATTGGTATTTGCATTAGTCGCCTACCTCTTTGTTAAAAGCAAAAAAGACACTGCATTCTCCATTTCCATCGAAGAACAGCATCATTTTTTACGAACAATTTCAGAGTTTACAAGCACAGCCGACATAATTGTTGACGAGAAAAATAAAATCAGATTTGTAAACACAAACTTTTCTGATCTTTTTGGTGGTGAAAACAATGAATATCCCGGTAAGTTTTTATCAGAGTTATCTTTACCTAAAGAAATTACAACCGCTATAGCAGAACATAATGGTGAAGAAATTACCAGAACAACCTATAAAGGCATTAAGTTTGAAATTAAAAGTTCATTCATCACCGATTACAATGGAAAATTCATCGGTAAGTTTGTCAGAATAGAATCAACGGAAGTGCGCGGTGATGGTACAGACCTTTCGCATGACCTGAAAACTCCACTTCATGCCATCAAGGGGTACAGTAATATTCTGCAGAAAAAAGAGAAGCTTGATAAGGAAGAACAAGAAATGTTCAGGTTAATTTCTGAAAATTCTGAATTACTGGGTGACCGGATTGATCGATTATTAGGCAATGATAATGGTAATGATGTTAGTTCTGATAAAACGAAACTTGGCAATACCAACATTGAAAAAATATTAGTTGTTGATGATGTTTCGATCAACCGAAAGCTGCTGAGAATGATTTTAAAACAGCATAATTTTGATGTTTATGAGGCACATGACGGAGAGACCGCTGTTAGAATGGCGGAAGAAGAAAAACCGGATATTATCTTGATGGATATCAGTATGCCGGGTATTGACGGAATTGAGGCCGTAAAATTAATCAGGCAGAAGGGTGGGCAGTTTAAAGAAATACCGATTATCGCAGTTACCGCAAGTTTACTTTATGATAAAAATACACTTATCAAAAAAGGATTTAACGGGCTTTTAAATAAACCCTTTAAAGAAGAGGATCTGTTACAAATGATCGGCAGCCCTAAAGAAGTGAGTTAAGGTTATAATTATTGCACCTCTTTTAAGTGTACTAAGTAAGGTTTGATAACAGGTTTTGTCAAAGCCAGGATATGCTTTGCATCAGCGGCTTTGGAAAATTCTATAGCTTTGTTATTGTCTTCAAGTATCCAGATGTTTTCATTTTCATATTTATAAGCTTCACTATAGCTTTGATCAGCGTTCAGGTAATAGGTAACCGACTCATCATCATGTGGCAGTGAATTATTTTTCAGCTGTTTCTTTGTTTTATCAACGAGCTGATTTTTGAGGTTTTTTATTTCCTTTTTACTGCCAAAGGTAGTTCTAAATAATTTTCTGTTTAAAAAGCGGTTGCACAAATCCGATAAAATTGGATCAGTGTGATTTTTCCATGATTTGATTGACAAAAATAAGTCATGGTCATCTAAAGCCAGATAGTTATTCATCATCACATCAGTGATCAATTTTTTAGCTGAGTGTGATTCTGTAAGAAAATAGTTTAGGTGAACAGACGGTGCATCTGCTTTACTTCCCTGGGAAATCAAAAATTTTACCCGCCTGAAGATGTTTCTTAGCAGAATGTCGGCGCTTAATACGGTTTTGTGCAAGTACACTTGCATGTACATTAAACGGCGCGACAGGATGTAATTCTCAACTGCATATATGCCTTTCTTTTCAATAACAATGTTCCCTTTTAGTACCCTCATCGTCTTCAGGATTCTGTTAATACCAACAGCTCCTTCGGAAACCCCGGTAAAAAAACTGTCACGTTTCAGATAGTCAAGCCTGTCCATATCCAATTGCGATGATATGAGCTGATGCAGGAATTTTTTAGAGTGCTCATCCGTAAAGATTTTTATAGCAGTTTCAAGCTCACCGTTAAACTCCTGGTTCAGGTGCTTCATGATTTTAATACTCATTAACTCGTGATTAAAATCATCAATCAGAGTGTGCTCCAGTGTATGCGACAACGGGCCATGTCCTACATCATGTAGAAGTGTTGCGATCATTGTACCCTGCATTTCGGCGTCGCTTATCGTAGTGTCTTTTTCTTTTAGATTTTTCAGAACTCTTTGCGCAAGCTCCATCGCACCTAATGCATGAGAAAACCTGGAGTGCTCGGCAGCAGGAAATACGAGATAACCTAACCCGAGCTGCCTGATTCTGCGTAAGCGCTGAATGTAAGGATGATCGATTAACCGCAGAATATTGCCTTTCGGAACAGTAATAAAACCGTGTACGGGGTCATTAAATATTTTATACTGATTGCTTTTATCCATGCTAACCTTTGAATAGGTACTTTTCTTTATCTTTTATCTCAGGCAACCGTGCTGGTTTTTGATCCTTAAGATTGAACCAAACTCCCGTTGATTGTGCGACAGCTTTTAATTTTTCCGTTCTTTGATCGAAAATGGCCTGAATGCCTTTGATGCTGCTATTACCAAATGATTTAACTGATGAGCAAACAATTATCGTATCACCATAAACCACAGGCTTAATGTAGTCAATATTAATGTTTACCAGTATAAAGCTTTTACCCGTTCCAATCGATTTGTCAAACTCCGGTATTTCTTTAATAAACCGGATTCTGGCCTCTTCAAAATATGAATTATAAACAGCGTTGTTAACGTGATTAAGAGGATCTAAATCCCTGAATCTGATATTGATTTCAGTAGATGTAAAAAAGTGAGAAGGTGAATAATCAAATTTCAAAATAAGTTTGTTTGTAAGTCATTGATTTATGATTTATGGCACGTAATATACCCTTATATTGTTTTTTGTGTAATAATAATTCTGCTACTGCTAGCATCATTTAAATAAGTACATTCGAAAAAAATCACTTAATAAACTATGCTCGAAAAAAAGGAACTGGAATTTTTAGAAGAGTTACTAATCACCCCAAGCCCCACCGGTTACGAATCAGGTGGTCAGCGTGTCTGGATGGAATATATTTCTGACTATTCAGATAAAGTAGAATCAGATAGCTATGGCTCTGCAATTGGCAAACTTGAGGTAAACCCTGATGTAATGACTGTTATGCTTGAAGCACATGCAGATGAAATCGGTATGGTAGTTCAGCATATTGATGACAAAGGCTTTGTGTTCATCAACAAGCTGGGCGGCAGTGATTCTACAATTGCACGAGCCCGAAAAGTTTTTGTGCACTCTAAGAAAGGACGTGTAAGCGGTGTAACCGGAAATACAGCAATACATCTGCAGGACAATAAAAACGGCGGAGGCAAGCAACCTTCATGGAAAGATATTTATGTGGATATAGGAGCTACGAATAAAGAAGAAGCTTTGGAAATGATTCAGATCGGAGATCCGATAACATATACAGAAGAGCTTGAGTTTTTAAATGATGATGTGATTTCGGCCCGAGCACTGGATAACAGAATTGGTGGTTTTGTGATTGCACAAGCAATGAAACGATTAAGCAAAAAGCGGAAGAAACTTGCTGTTAATGTTTTAGCCCTGAACTCTGTCCAGGAAGAGGTGGGCGGGTTTGGAGCCAGAATGATGAGTTACAGGCATATGCCTGATGCCGCACTTGTTACTGACGTTACACACGCAACTGATTCTCCGGGAATTGATAACAGGGAGCATGGGCTTGTGAAAATGGGAGAGGGGCCTACAGTTCAGCATGGTGGAGCAAATCATCCCAAAATAGTTGATCTTCTTGAAGAGGTTGCAGAAAACAACAAAATAAAAATACAACACGAAGCAACCAGCATACGAACCGGGACTGATACCGACAGTATCTTTTACCAGCGAACCGGAATACCAAGTGCATTAGTTTCAATACCTATTCGCTACATGCACTCACCGGTTGAAACGGCTTCACTTAAAGATCTGGAATTGCTCATACAATTGATGACTGAAGCGGTTTTGGCTATGAAACCTGATCAGACATTTTCGGTTTTGTAATGGATAAATTTGCTTACTTCAATCGATAAAAAAGCCATGTTCTTGCTTTTTTCCAATCACGGTCTACAGTGCTGACAGATATATCCAATGTTTCGGCAACCTGCTGAATTGAAAGACCACATAAATATTTAAGTTCAATAATATCGTAGAGTCTTTTATTTATGCCTTTTAATTCTTCACATGCGGTATTCAATTCCATGAACTCTTTGGCTTCCTCTCTGCTAAGCTGTTGCTCTACCAGTTCAATACGCGTTCTCCCGGCACCTCTCTTATCGGCTAACTTTTTACGGGCATGATCAATTAATATCTGGCGCATTGCTTTAGCTGCCAGGCGAACAAGGTGAGATTTGTTCTTAAAACTCAGGCTATTTTGTGAACTCCATTTTAAATAAAGCTCATGGATCAGATCATTTGATTTTATTGTAGTATCCCGAAACTCTTTGGCGAGTTGGTGTTTAGCTATGGTCTCCAGTTCATTATAAATCAGAGAAAACACTCTGTTATAATCTTTTCTCTTAATTTTTCCAGAAAGAGACTCTGCCCGGTAATGTTTTGTAGAAATCTCTGCAGTAGATGCGATTGACATGCTGTATAATTTATAATTATAACTTAAAGCCATTCACAAATACGAGCAGATTTCAAGTATTTGTTACAGAAAAGTTTTTTAAATCAACTATTTAGACATATCCGTCCGGGTTTTTCGATTGCCAGTTCCACGAATCTTTACACATTTCAATCATTGTACGGCGAGCTTGCCAATCCAGTTCTTTTTCTGCCTTTGAGGCATCAGCATAACAGACTACTGCATCACCGGGGCGACGTGGAGAGATCGTGTAGGGAATTTTCTTTCCTGTTGCCTCTTCAAATGCTTTGATTACTTCAAGTACACTTTTGCCTTCACCGGTACCGAGGTTATACGCTTCAACTCCGGGTTTTTCTTGCAGTTTTTCTAAAGCTTTCAAATGGCCTGTTGCGAGATCTACCACATGTATATAATCTCTGATCCCGGTACCATCACGTGTCGGGTAATCATCACCAAACACATGTAATTTTTCAAGTTTACCGACTGCAACCTGGGAAACAAAAGGCATTAAGTTGTTAGGAATGCCTTTAGGATCTTCTCCAATCTCTCCGCTTTCATGTGCACCTACCGGATTAAAATATCTGAGCAAAGCTATATTCCATTCATTATCTGAGTAGTATATATCCTTTAAGATATATTCAATGGTTAGTTTTGTTTGGCCATAAGGGTTGGTTGCTGAAAGATCGGTTTCTTCAGAAAGCGGTGACTCAGACGGATTACCATAAACCGTAGCTGAAGAGCTGAAAACCAGACTTTTAACACCGGCATCTGTCATTACTTCACAAAGGTTTATAGTGCCCGAAACATTGTTTTTATAATACAAAAGCGGCTTTTCTACTGATTCTCCAACAGCTTTTAAACCGGCAAAATGAATAACAGCATCAATACTATTTTCACTGAAAATAGTCCTCATCTCATCTTTATTCAGCAGATCTGCTTTGTAAAACTTAATATCTTTACCGGTCAGCTGTTCAACTCTTTTTACGGCCGTAAGCTTACTATTGGATAGATTATCCATGATTACAACTTTAAAACCGGCATTTAATAATTCGAGAGAGGTATGGCTGCCAATAAAACCTGCACCACCTGTAACGAGTATTGTTTTCATTTAGATAAAATTAAATTGGTTAAAGACACGACGACGAAAACCTTTTGTATAAAGGCAATAAGGTCAGGAAAAGTAAAATGGTAACCAGAATCAGATATACTCACCAAACTCGAGTACCAATTTTGCACAATAGTCATCAACCTGTGCTATGAGTTTTGACTTTTTTGAATCAGATTTATTTTCAATTAAAACTGACTTACCCTCCTCGTAAAGTTCAAGCAATTTGTTTAAATGCAGCATTTGAGCAATTGGTTTAATTTTATGCCCGGCTTTTCTTAAACCATCCAGATTATTTTCGTCGAGGTTGATTTTAAATTGATCTCTGAATTCAGTGAATGACTGAATAGATGCTTCAGAAAACTCTTTTACATAAGCATCTTCGTCGTACAACATTTCTCTGATTAGATCAAAATCAACCAGTGATTCGTTATCGTCTGTATTTTTATTCATTTGCGGGTATACTTAAGCCGTGTGGTGTTGGTCTGTTATTTTCATCTACATGAACAAAAACAATATCATCGATACGGATAATTGTTTCTAAGCTGAATTTTTGCCGTACTTCACATTTAACAGTAATTGAACTGTTTCCAAATCGCTTCGTTTCCATTCCGATTTCAATAATATCACCCAGTTTGGCGGAACTTACAAAATCTATTTCTGACATATATTTGGTTACAATATTTCCCTTACCCAGCTGACAGGAAACATATATTGCAGCTTCTTCATCAATCCAGGCAAGAAGTGAACCACCAAATAAAGTGCCATGCGCATTTAAATCATTAGGTTTTATCAGCTTACGGCTGAAAAAGCGCATGGGGGCAAAATTTTCTGACATTTTCTACTCTTCGATAGTTAAGCATAAAATATTAACAAAATAAAATAACATTATTAACTGACAGGATAAATCTTATTTATGGATTTTAGATTATGTGAAATATCAATCCGAATAATACTCTAAAACGTATTCATTTATGATTTTGAGAATAGGTTTGACCTATTAATAATGATTTATTGTAACAACAGGCAGTTCAGATGCTCATTAATAGTGTAACAAATTAAGTAAAATGCAGACGTAATGAGGAAAATTTCATTTACAAACCAAAAAGGTGGTGTTGGTAAAACAACGACCACTATTAATACGGGTGCGGGCCTCAGCAGGCTTGGTTATAGAGTGTTGTTGGTAGACATGGATCCTCAGGCGAATCTTTCGTACTCGATTAAAATCAATTCAGGCCGGTTAGAGAAAAATGTGTATCACGTAATGAAAGGGGAGTGTGATATCAGAGATGCAATCATGAAACGTGAGAGCTTTGATTTAATCCCTGCATCTATAGAGTTATCGGGGGCAGAGATGGAATTGGTTAATGAACCCGCTCGCGAAAACATCCTGAGTGATGCCATTGAAGAAATTGAAAATGAGTATGACTTTATATTGTTTGATTGTCCTCCCAACCTGGGACTTCTTACTCTGAATGCTTTTACTGCATCCGATGAATTGATCATTGTTTTGCAGTCGGAATATTTAGCACTGCATGGTCTTTCTAAATTGATGGATCTGATACAGATTGTTCAGAAGCGGCTCAATCCCAATCTGAAAGTGGAAGGGATTGTTTGTACACTTTACGATCAACGTAAGAATCTGAACAGGGAAGTATTAGGGCACATCAGAGACCATTTTGGAGCGAAGGTTTTTAATACTGTCATACGTGATAATATTGCTTTGGCAGAGGCTCCAAGCCACCATAAAACAATTTTTGAGTACGATGGCAACAGCTATGGTGCTGAAGATTATATGAAACTAGCTAAAGAAATAAGAAACGGACACTAACAAATGGCTATAAGAAAAAGACTCGGACATTCACCACTTGGATATTCCATGCTGGGAAATTCAAATTTTGATTTTATTCCGGACAGGAATCCCAAACCCAAGCCGGTGCCGCTGGAAAAGGAAGTGACTGTAGAAGAAACTCCACCCAAAAAAATAGCCAGTTACTATCTGAATGAGGATATTTTAACAGATCTGAAATTATACGCTAAAGTGAATAAGCAAACATATTCTTCAGTGGTTGAAGATTCGATTCGTCTCTATTTAAGAACTGCCGGTTGGTTGTGATAAGTTAATTAATGCTTGGCAGGAGATGTAATCAAATAAAATACCCCTGATTCACAATCAGGGGTATTTTTTTGGACTGTTTTTGCTCAAACAGTTCAGTTCTATTCTTTTTCTGATATTTAGCTTATCTCTTGATAATTTTTTACTGTGACACGAAGTAGTCAGAGTAATATTCTATTTTAGGATTGCGGATAAAAAGTGCTATCATAAAAAAATTTGAAAGCATGAAGATGATTTACAAAAGCCACAATCTAAACATCCTGAAAAATCAGATCATCGATCATCTTGAGAGCGAACATCATGCTGATCCGCTTTATGGACAAACTATCATAGTACCCAACCTGGATACCGCCCGCTGGCTGAAATTACAAATCGCAGAGAAGACAGGGATTGCAGCCAACCTCAAATTTATTCTGCCTTCGGAATGGCAGTGGAATCAAATACGAAAACTTTATTCCGGTTTGCCACACTTATTGCCATCCGATCCCGAACCTATGCGATGGTCACTGTTTGATCTTCTTTCAGATGCAAGATTCCGGGAGAACTTCCCGGTATTGAAAAGCTATGTGAACGAGCATTCCACAGGCCAGGCTGAGGCAGCTGTCTCAGAGCTGTCAAAACAGATCGCTTCAGTATTTGATCAGTACCTTATTTACCGGCCTCAGATGCTTCTGAATTGGCAGCAAAATAAAATACCAGATAAAGAAGAGAAGTGGCAGGCTGAACTTTGGAAGCAGTTGAATAAAAGGTGGAAGAGCAATTTCAAAGATATTGTTGCACTGAATAAAGCGGAATTATACCGGGATGTTTCAGGTGCTTTAAAGAATGGAAAAATTAAGGCTGAGGATATACTGTTTGTTTTTAATCCGGGATTGATACCGGCTCCGGTTCTTGAACTATTGAAGATTGCCGGGCAACAATCTAAACTGAAGATTTATTTAATGCAGCCGGCCCCGGAGTTGCAAAATGAAAACAGAAATGAACTTCTGTCAGCTTTTGGTAATGAGTCTGTAAGAGTGAGCAACCTTTTTGATATCGAAGATGCAGTTTCTGAAGATCTGTTTCATACGGATTCGGCAGATCGTACTCTCCAAAAAATTCAAAAGAAAATTGTTGAAAACAGGCCTCTTGATTCACCTCTGAATGATACAGTGCCGCAGGATATCCAAATCAGATCATGCCACAGCCCGTCAAGAGAAGTGGAGGTGTTGTATCACTTTTTATTGGAGAAGTTTGAAGAAAATGAAGATCTGAACCCGGAAGATATACTGGTGGTCACACCGGACCTTGAAAAATATCAGCCTGCAATTGATGCAGTGTTCGGAACATCGGAAGAGGGGCTGCCTGAAATAGCTTATTACGTTGGATTGCGAAGTGCGAATGATGAACAGGGAATCGAACGCGCTTTTCTTAAGCTGCTGGATATTGCAGATTCCAGGTTTGACTATACCGGTGTAATGGACCTTTTTGGAACTGAGCCTGTCAGAAATACTTTCAGTGTGACAGAGTCCGAGGAACGCACGCTCCGTAACTGGTTAGACAGCAACCATGTAATATGGGGAGCAAGTTCTGAACACAGAGAGGAGTGGGGGCAGCCTCCGGAATCTTTGAACACATGGCGAACGGCACAATCACGCATCTGGATGGGGCAGGCAGCCGCTGACGATTCCGGCCAGATTGCAGATGATCTGATTCTTTTTAAAGGGCTCGACACCGGCAGAGAGAAAGAGATTTGGGCATCCTTTTCATCCTATCTTGAAACGCTTAACGAGATTCGAACAGAAACAAGTTCTAAAAGAAAAGTTCAATCTTGGTGCAAATTAATTGAACATTGGGTTGATAGATTAATTATTGATAAAAGTACTGAATACACTGTTGCGCAATATATAAAGAGAATCATCAATAATATTTATAAAGGTGCCGAAGTTGCTGGTAATTCTGTGCCGGTTTCGTTCTCTATGATCAGAGAGCAGCTAAAATCAGGCATAAAGGCAAGTTCAGCAGGCAGTTCATCATTTACCAGGGGAGTATTGTTTACCTCGATGGTTCCTCTTCGCAGCATTCCATTTAAGATCATTGCGTTGATCGGAATAAATGACGGAAGTTTTCCACGAAAGCAAAACTCACCCCTGTTTGACCTGATTGCAAAACACCCGAAGCCCTCCGACCGAAACAGAAAAGATGAAGACAGAAACCTGTTTCTCGAATCAATTCTGTCAGCCGGTGAAGTTCATTATTGTAGTTACATCGGCCAGGATCCTGTTGACAATGAAGAGCTCGCACAATCCCCGGTGATTAGTGAGTGGGCAGATTATATTGCAAAAGTTTGTGGCCATAAGCCGGATCAGGTTGTAAAGAAGGAAGCGCTCACTTCTTTTTCGCCTTCCAATTTTGACAGTAACAGAAAAAACTATTCCGGACTTTTCAGGAATACTTCAAAAAAACTTTTAGAAAGCGATCACCCGGTTTCCGGCCTCTTTTTTGGGAAAATTGAAAATGGTTCGGAAGCAGAACAGCAGATTCGGCTCGATGATCTAACATCCTTTTTCTACAACCCGGTTCGCCATTTTTTAAAATCAAAATTTGAGATAGCACTGAAGGGGACAGAGGAGGAGAATGACGAATTTTCACTCGATACTTTGCAATACCACATGCAGTTTGCAAGAGTATTTGGCTGGAAACTTGCAGGCAAACCAGATCAGGAAATATTTGATTTACTTGTGCAATCCGGAGAGCTGCCATCAGGCTGGCCCGGGAAGAAGAAATTAAATGAAACTTTGAAACTTGTTCAGGATGCGGTGAATACTCTTCATGAATCAGAAGTACAACCTGTAATTCATCAGCTTGAAGTGGATATCGATTTAAAACAGATTTCCATCAAGGGATTGATCAAAAGCTATTCTGATAAGTATTTACTGGATATATCCGTATCCAGCAAATCAGGTAAAATTCTTTTGGCACATTGGGTAAAGCACCTGTGTGTTTCTGTTGCAGATAAAAATTCCGGCGATTCTTTCCTGCTTTGTGACCTGAAGAAAAAACCTTTGTGGCTGCGTTTCAGAAAACCGGAAAATTCAGGGGAGCTGCTCGAAAAAGCTGTAGAATTATTCAGGCAAACATCTGAGGAGCCAAAGCTTTGGTTCCCCGGCGCTTCCTATGCGTTTGAAAAAAATAAAAAAGATGGAGAGGGTGATGCCGGCAAAGCCAGGGTTGAATTTGAAGGAAGTGAATACAGCTTTGCGGAGCGTGACGATCTTTACATCAAACATCTGTTGGGCGAAAACGTGAGGTTTGATGAATCATGGGTCAAAAATGAATTCCAGGATTTTGTAAGCAGTATGGCAGATCATATTGAGGAGATGTGATGGAGGAAAAGCAAAACTTTATATATGACCTCCCGATAGAGCCACGGCTTTTAATTGAGGCCAATGCCGGAACAGGCAAAACCTATACGATTGTCGGCATTTTTGTGCGCCTGTTGATCGAAAAAAAGGTTACTGTTGATCAAATTCTTGTGGTTACTTTTACAAGAAAAGCCACGGCTGAATTGAGAGGGCGCATTTTGAACCGGCTCAGAAGCTGCCTGTCAGCGCTGGCAGAAAGAAAAGAAAGTATTGATGAAGACGATGCGTTTTTGAACGAGTTTTTAAACCGTACAGAGGATCGAACAGATGCAATCAACAGGTTAAAAGCTGCGGTTCAGAACTTTGACGAAAGCAATGTGTTGACCATTCATGGATTCTGCCAAAAGGTGTTAAAAGAGGCGGCACTGTACACCAAAACTCCGTTTGACCTTGAAGTCACCCAGCGGGACCACTTACTGGACAGGGCAGTAGAAGATTGCTGGCGTATATTTATGGATCGCTACAGCAGCACCGAACCCGGAAAATATTACATCACAAAACTACTGAAGATAGCTGAAACTCCGGATTCTCTGAAAAATGTACTCATCAGTTTACTCAGAAAACCGTATGCCCGGATTGAAGCTGAGACTCTGGATAACCCGGTAGAATTCCTGGAAAATGTACTGGAATTAAAAAACGAGATGAGGGAAGTATGGGAAAGTGAAAGAGAGGTGCTCGAAGAAATATTTCAGACGACAGGGATCAGCCGGTATCAGCAGCATTTAGAATCGCGAAAAAAGAAGCTGGTCGATTTTTTATATGATGACACTTATTCATCAGACACATTTAAACAGCTCAGTTATTTTACCTCTGAATATTTGTATGATGATGGAAATCTGAAGAACAATGGTCAACCCACTAAAGAGCACCATTTTTTTGATCTTTGTCAGCAGTATTCTGATTTGGTAAGTGATATCGGCAGGGTAAGCAACACGATTCTTTATCGCTTTAATCAAGAGATTAAAAAACAGCGGGAACTGTTGGTAAAATCATCGGGTGAAATCACGTATGATGACCTGCTGAATACCATGGAAAATGCACTGCTCCGTGAAGAGGGAAGTTCGGAATTAAGAGCGGAACTGCTCGAAAAATATCCATTCGCACTGGTTGATGAATTTCAGGATACGGATCCGGTTCAGTACAACATTTTTGACAGCATCTATCCTGAATCATCCGGAAATCACTCTTTAATGATGATTGGAGATCCCAAACAGGCTATTTATGGGTTCAGGGGAGCGGATGTGTACACCTATCTGAAGGCGAAAAAGGGAAATACTGAAGATGTGCACAGGCTCGATAAAAATTTTAGAAGCACCCCAGGTTTGATTGAAGCCATCAATCAAATATTTGCCGGCGATAAGAATTCATTTATTGAAGACCGGATTCAGTTTGAGCCATCCCGGCCCGGCAAAAATGAACCAAAGCCCGGGTTACTTTTAAACGGCAGTGAATCCGCCCCGTTAAAAATTACGGCTTTTACCGGCTTTGAAAGCAATAAAGACAGTGTCCGCAATACTGTATACTCACAAACGGTAAAAGAAATTGCAGGCCTGCTCGAACAATCGGAAGAGGGCAGGGTTCTGATAGATGACAAAAAACTGGAAGCCGGGGATATCGCTGTGCTGGTTTCAGGCCACAAAGATGCGGAGGAGATCAAGCGAAGATTAAAAAAGGTAGGAGTAGATGCAGTTACCTACTCAAGGCAAAAAGTTTTTGAAACATTTGAGGCAAATCGCCTGGAACTTGTGATGAAGGCGGTACTAAATTTTTCAAATAATTATGCGGTAAATAATGCATTAATGAGCGGTTTGTTCGGGCTGAAACTGGATCAGCTCTACGAACTAAAAGAGAATGAGAAACAGAACCGTGAATTGAGAGAATTTTTGGAAGACCTGCAGGATCGCTGGCAGCAGAAAGGGTTCTATTCAATGTTCCGGAAATTGATGATTCATAATAACAGGATTTCTGAACTGGCCGATCTTGAAAATGCCGAACGCGTTTTCACAAATCTTTTTCACCTGGCGGATGTTTGTTCACGAGCCGAACTGGAAGGAAAGCTTGATCCGGTGTCATTGCATACCTGGTTTTGCAAAGAGATGACAGCCGGTGATGAAGATGATGAAAATACATTACTGCTCGAAAGTGACCAAAACCTGGTAAAAATAAGTACCATCCATAACAGCAAAGGCCTTGAGTTTCCGGTTGTTTTTTGTCCGACGCTTTGGCAGGGGTTTGATAACTCAAAAAAATTGCTAGTTGAATATCACGGTGAAGAAACAGATGATTCGATCATAAATATTTCTCAGACAGACAGCGAGCAGCGAAATGAGGCTGTGCTGAATTCGCGCATCGAATCGGTAGCAGAGGAGGTCCGTAAAACATATGTGGCACTAACACGGGCAAAATATGAGTGCAGGATTATCTGGAAAGCTCATACAAATTCAAATTTGTCAGGATTAGGGGCTGTATTGCTGGGCCGTGAAAAGTTCATCAAATATCAGGATGAAAAAGTGAAAGAAGACCGGGAACTGTCAGATGAAATGTTTACAGAGGCTTTGGAAGATCTGGAAGACAGCAAGCTGATCGGGGTGACTTTTCTGAAAGAATCTGAACTGGAACCAAGAACTGAAAGGGTGCGATGGAAAGAGAGCAGAAAAAGTGAATTGTATGCTCACACCTACAACGGACGCGGCAAGCTGCCCGTAATGCATATTTCAGAAAGCTTTTCTTCCTTGGTTCACCATAAATCCCCCGGAGAGCCTGATTATGACCAGTTTTTGGAGGAATACGATGATGCACTGCAGGTTAAACAGGAAGCAAAAAAGGAGCTGAACATATTCACATTCCCGCGGGGCGCAACTGCCGGTACAGCTATGCACAAGTTATTTGAAGATCCAAAATTTGAGTTTAATGCTGCAGCAAATACTAGCCACACTGAGATTATTCACGATGTTTTTGAAAGGTATGGCTTTGATGAAAAATGGGTTTCCGTAATTGAACAGATGATGAAGAATGTAGCCGGCGCTAAAGTGGGCCCGCTAAAAATGGCTAATATTGAATCCGGAGATTACATAAGTGAAATGGAGTTTCATTTTTCATCTGCAAAAGTAAAATCTGATGAACTTTTCGAAATTATTCGAAATGATTCAAACCCTGTAATATCTGATGAAAAAGTAAAATGCTACATGACGGGATTCATCGATCTGGTAGTCCGGCAAAATGGCAAATATTATATCATCGATTATAAGTCGAATCACCTGGGAGATTCTTACGAAGATTACTCAGAAGAAAATATGGAGAAAGAGATCCTGGCCGCAGGGTATGATCTCCAATATCATTTATATACTGCAGCACTGGTAAAATATTTACGAAAGAAAATTAAAGATTTTGACTATGAGCGCGATTTTGGAGGCGCAGGATATCTGTTTCTGCGAGGAATAAAGCCGGGCTCTGAGACAGGCATTTGGTTTCATAAGCCTGATCTTTCTGTTATTGAAAAGCTTGAGATTGGGTTGGGTAGGTGAGGGATCTCCGTAAATTGATCGCGAAATTCGTTGCTCGCCGCCAATTTGCTCGGACTCACCCCTTGTTCCCCTCTCTACTCACTCCGTTCGCATAGAGGGGAGACTCCTGAAATTATGTAGAGATCGAAAATTTGTATAAATGCAAAAAAATAAGTTTCGCAGTCACCCCCTCTCTATCGCGATAGAGAGGGGGCCGGGGGGCAGACATTACCCATGTAATTATAAAAGGCTGAAAATATTTAAACTGATTTTTATAGGACCTCGAATTTATTGGCGGGTTGAGGGAGTCTGCAGATCTGCGAAAGCAGAATTTCATACCGGCTCAGGTTGTGAAAACCGATTCCTGACTTGATGGACCATTGAAATTATGCAGCAGATCGGCAACGACCGCCGCCAAGAAATTCGCTGTCTTGATCTTTTGGTTCGTTTTGCATCAAGGCAAAATGAACGAATGCAATAACGGCATAGGCAACAATTGTTTAAAGCCTACCAATGCGTATTATATGGGTAATGTCAGGGCCGGGGGGTGAGTTCACTACCCAATCTCACCAATAACCTTACCCGCCAGTGCCTCCGCTTCCTCTTTCGTTTTAGCTTCGCTGTACACACGTACAATCGGCTCAGTGTTTGATTTTCTGAAGTGCACCCAGCCATGTTCAAAATCAATTTTTACACCATCCAGTTTGTTGATTCTTTCGTTTTTATACTTCTCTGCTATTTTTTTTAGAAGCTGGTCTGCATCAACACCGAGATTTTTCAACTCAATTTTTTGCTTGCTCATTTCATAGTGGGGCAAGTCGGCGCGGTATTCGGAGGCCTTTATTCTTCGTTCGGCAAGCAGTTGTAAAATCATGGCGGTACCCAGCAGGGCATCACGGCCGGCATGCAGCCCGGGATAAATCACACCTCCGTTGCCTTCACCGCTGATTACGGCTCCTTTTTGCTGCATCACCTTCACTACATTAATTTCACCTACCGGAGCACGGTGGCAGGTGAAGCCATATTTTTCCGTGATATCATCAGCAGCCCGGGAAGATGAAAGATTGGTAGCCGTATCACCGGGTGTTTTATCAAGAATAAAATCAAATGCTGCAACCTGAGTGTACTCTTCCCCAAAAAGCTCTCCGTTTTCGTCGATAAGTGCCAGCCTGTCTCCGTCGGGGTCAGTTACAACTCCAAGGTCGCAACGGTTATTTTTGATGTATTCACAAATCTCCGTTAAGTGCTCGGGTAACGGCTCCGGGTTGTGAGGAAATAAACCTGTTGGTTCGCAGTTCAGTTCTTTTACGTCAGTCCCCAATCGTTTCAGTAATTCAGGAAGTGCAACTGAAGCACCGCCATTTACCGCATCAACCGCAACTGTGAAATTTTGTTTTGAGATCAGGCCAGAATCAATAAAAGGGAGTTCAAGAATCTTTTCTATATGGTATTCAATAATCTCATCGTCAGTTTCAACGCTTCCAATTTCATCATACAACTTGTAATCAAACTCTCCGGTTTTAGCCAGCTCAATCACTTTTTTTCCCTGTTCCGGATCAAGAAACTCACTTTTTTCGTTCAGCATTTTCAAGGCATTCCACTGTTCTGGGTTATGGCTTGCCGTAAGAACGATTCCACCATCTGCCTTGTGTTTCAGCACGCCCATAGCTACGGTGGGGGTGGGTGCAATTCCCAGTTTAATCACGTCGCATCCCACGCTTTGTAATGTTGCACAAACGATATCTTCCAGCATTTGACCCGTTACGCGCGAGTCTCGCCCCACCACTACTTTACCGCCCTGCAGCCATGTGCCGTAAGCGGCCGTAAAGGTTACAAGGTTTTCGGGGTTCAGGTGCGAACCGATGATACCCCGGATGCCGGAAACAGAAATCATTAATGCCATAGTTGAATAGTTTTAATTTTGAAAAATTTCAGGTGAAAGGTAGTAAAAGATATTGTGGATTTACCAACGTAGCCTGAATGTTATTTCGAAAAAGTGAAGCAGCTGAACAGCACCGGCAAAAACGCAGGATATTCATATTGAATTCATACATTTTCAATTCTTTTTCAGTATATTTTCAGCCTATACAAATTTAAGCAATAAACACTGATTTGCAGCTCTGGAAGTACATAGTTGCCGTTTGGATGACACTTGTTATCACATTCGGGTTCTTAATTTCGATTCCGCATATACCCATACTGGAAGAAACGGCGAGGAACCTTTTTCTTCACGTACCCATGTGGTTTACGATGATGATCGCTTTTGCGATGTCATTTTATTTCAGCATCAGATACCTGAATGACCTTGAATTGAAATGGGACAGAAAAGCAGAAACAGCAACTGCTGTTGGGTTGATTTTCGGAATTTGCGGATTGTTAACCGGTGCGCTCTGGGCCAGGTTTACATGGGGCACTTGGTGGACGTTCGCAGAACCGAGAATGAACCTTTCTGCATTGGGAATGCTCATTTTTGTAGCGTATTTTATCCTGAGGAAAGCATTTAATGAACCGGAAAAACGGGCCAAAATCGCGGCTGTATATAATATTTTCGGTGTTACTACCATACCGTTTCTGTTATATATAATTCCGAGGCAGTTACCCAGTTTACATCCCGGAGCCGAGGGCAATCCCGCGTTCAGCGATATGACAGCTCCTGAACTTCGTTGGATTTTTTATCCTGCAGTGATAGGGTTCATTGGTTTGGCACTTTGGATGATGGATATCGTAAACCGGTATAAAGAAGTAAAATTACTGACAGAAAAAAGTTTTGAATGAAGACTGATTTTGTAAAAGAAAACTCTCAAACAGCCGTTGACACGCTGACTTCAAGTTACTCTGACCAATGGGCAGGTGCCGGAGTTGAAGAGTCTTCTGCATTCATACAATTTATGGCATCCAACGACCTTATATTTGTTGTGCTGGGTGTAAGTTTAATTATATGGTTTACACTTCTCTTTTTTATGATCAAAGTTGATCGGGATGTGTCTAAACTTGAAGAAACATTGAAAGAAGAAAAAGATTCATGAAGCCAAAACTGATTATAGGCATAGTTTCAATTGTATTTTTTACATCCCTGCTGATGTATAATTTTGGTAACAGTATAAGCACATATGTGAATTTTATTGATGCAGAAGACCGGCCCACCGCACACGTAGTTGGTGTTTGGGATGACTCGCAGGCTTACGGCTTTTCGAGAGAAACCATGCAGTTTTCATTTCACATGAAAGATCAGGATGGTAATGTTCGCAGAGTAGTTTATCCCCGTCCAAAACCCAACAATTTTGAACAGGCCACACAATTGGTTGTAATCGGCGAAATGAGAAACAATGTTTTTCATGCTAATGATATGCTGATGAAATGCCCATCGAAATACAACGACCCAAGCCAATTAGAACAGCTTTCCAGCGCTAATTAGTAGTTAATCTGATCATAAAATGGCAGGACTTATAGGTAACATTTTCTTAAGTGGTGCATTTGTCGCATCAATCGCAGCAATGATCGGATACGCGTTATCTGCTTCGGGATACAAAAATACCGACAGCAAAAAGATCGAACGTATCTCGAACTGGTTTTGGGGGTTCAAAGGAATATTTCTGTTAATAGCTTCGGGAATTCTGATCCACCTGCTGGTAACCCACCAGTTCCAGTATTTTTATGTTTGGAACTACACAAGCCTTGATCTCGAAACACAGTATCTCTATTCGGCTTTTTATGGAGGCCAGGAAGGGAGCTTCATGCTGTGGATTATCTTTTCTTTTATTGTAGGGCTGGGCCTTATAAGATGGACGCGAAAACCCTACCGGGCACCTGTAATGTTTGTGATGGCGCTTACGCAGGTTTTCTTATTGTCTATGGTTGTAGGATGGGATCTCATTGTTGCACAGATCGGAGCATCGCCTTTCCGTACAATTGCACAGGAGATGCCAAATGCTCCCTTTATTCAGGCTAACCCCGACTTTACGCCATCAGATGGCACCGGCCTTAACGACCTTTTGAAAAGCCCATGGATGATGATTCATCCACCTATTATATTTGTGGGCTTTGCAATGATGACGGTTCCGTTTGCATTTGCAATCGCATCTTTGTGGACAAGAACCTATCATGATTGGATCAGGCCGGCTCTGCCATGGACCCTGGCAGCAAACCTTAGTTTGTTAACCGCAATTTTTCTTGGCGGTTATTGGGCATACGAAACGCTGTCATTCGGCGGATACTGTGCATGGGATCCCGTAGAAAACGCTTCATTGGTTCCCTGGCTGATTGGCACGGCAGGTATCCATGCAATGATCATTCAGAGAAAAAGCTCAAGGGCGCACAAAGCCTCTATCTTTTTGGCAATTCTTGCCTATGTAGGAATTGTTTATCAAACTTTTTTAACACGTTCGGGCGTGCTTGCAGAGCAATCGGTGCATAGTTTTGTGGATCTTGGCTTATATGGACAGCTGCTGCTCTTCATACTTGTGATGGTTGCGCTGGGGATAGGCTCGTACCTGTACAGGTATAGAGAACTGCCAAGCCCCGAAAAAGAATCGAAAATACTGAGCCGTGAGTTCATGACCTTTACCGGCTCTATGCTGCTTCTGATTCTCGGGCTTGTAATCATTCTTGGAACCAGCTCCCCGATAATCGGCCGCTTTTTCGTGGATAATCCAACTCCTCCTGAGATCGCGTTTTATAATCAATGGAGTATGCCAATTGCAATAATCATGGCGATTGCCACGGTAATTGGTCAGCATCTGTTCTGGAAACGATACACCTGGGAATCACTTGCAGGAGTTTTAATTGTGCCTCTTTTGCTCACATCAATTGCCACAGTGCTGAGCATTATTTTAGGTGATGTGAGAAATATTGGGTATATGATCTTTATTTTTGCTGCCTGGTTTGCAGTATTTGGCAACGGCAGGGTTATTTTCGATTTATTAAAAAAGAGGCCAAAATTAATCGGCGGTGCGTTAAACCACGTTGGTTTTGGGGTATTATTGCTGGGAGTAATTGCATCATCAGTATACACTGAACCACTTCTTGATCAGCGTACAGCAAGCTATAATGCTCGCGTTGCCCAGGGTGAAGTGTTTGATGAAGAAGGCTTCCCGGTTACACAGCCCATTGAAATGTTTGAACTGGACCTTAACAGCCCAAAGCTGATTAACGAACGCTGGATGGTGACTTATGAAGGCTATGAGCTATCCGATTCGCCCCGTTTGGGTATGCAAACGTACAAAATCAAGTTTGAACCGGTAAATGGAGGCAGTCCTTTTTATATGAAGCCTGAAGTTTATCCTATGCTTACAACCTCAACACGCGACAATATTGAATGGTCTGTTGATCCGCATGTAAGAACCGGGCTGTTTAGTGATATTTACCTCTATGTAGCAGGCAGCAGGTATGTTGAAAAAGAAAATGAGCGTGTTGAACAGCGTAACACTATGCAGCCGGTGGCGGGTAACCCGGAAACTGAATCCAGGCAGTCGATTGAAATTAAACAAGGCGAAATGGTAACCTCAGGCAATTTTAATTTCACCTTTAGAAACTTTGTGCCTGCAAGTGAGGAAAGTGTACCTGATAATACCCAAATCGGTATACGCGCTTTAATTCATGTTGAGCACGAAGCTACCGGAAGGGCTTTTGAAGTAGAGCCTCTTTTTGCTGTGTATACCGACGACGGAAGAAGTTATACCTATTCGCCGCCTCTTGAAATTGAGGAATGGGATTTAGAAGTAACATTTACAAGAGTATTGCCCGAAGATGATTCTATCGAACTTACAGTTGACGGACTTGACTATGAGTTTGAGGAAGACTGGATTCTCGTTGTAGCTGAAATTAAACCTTTTGTATCAGTAGTTTGGTTAGGTACATTTTTACTGATGGCAGGCTTTAGTGTGTCGCTTCTGCGCCACTGGGCACGGGAAAAGAAGGCCGGTGAAGATTACGAGAGTAAACCTTGATAAATAGTTTTTCTACATTAAATTGATTCTTTATTGAACTGGATGAAATAAGATAAATTTGAATAATAAAAACAGACATAATTTGATTTCAAAACTGACACTGTTGTCAGTAAGCTTACTGTTTTTAATAATTCCGGTTCAGCTCGAGGCACAGCCTGATCCTAATCGGGCGTTCTTACGGTCACTTGTAATACCCGGCTGGGGACACCACTATGCAGAGCCTGAAATCAGTTTCAGAGGACAAGCTCATTTTGCAGCAGATCTGATCCTTATTGCAAGCTTTTTTGGTTTTAATGCAAGAGCTAACAATTTAGAGGATCAGTACACAACACTTGCAAATTTAAGGGCCGGAGTTCCAACTGATGGTCGCAGCAGAACCTTTCTGCTGGCATTATCTCAATTTAACAGCCTGGAAGAGTATAACGATTTTCAGCTTCGTTCCAGGAACTGGAACAACATTTTGCCGGATACGCCGGAAAATAGGTGGAACTGGCAATCTGAAGATGACAGAAGAAAATACAGAGAACTAAGAGATGGTTCAGACCGAGCCGGCAATCAGCTTCCGGCAATTACAGCACTACTGGTATTAAATCGCGTTACAAGTGCAGTAAGTGCTTTTAACCGTGCCAGAAACTACGACAATGTGCCTGACTTAACATTTACACCGGTTTTGGATGGCCGAAGCCAAACCGGGATTATGGCAAATCTAAATTTCAGGTTTTAGATGAATCGCTGGAAGCTGGTTTTTGCGTTCGAAGGCACAGACTACAGCGGATGGCAAAAACAACCTAATGCCCGAACGGTTCAGGGAGTAGCTGAAAAAGCATTTTTGCAGCTGTATCAGCATCAGATAGAGATTATGGGTCAGGGCAGGACGGATGCCGGGGTTCATGCTGAAAAACAATTTGCCCATGCAGATCTTCCGGATAAATTTGAGCCGGATCAGCTAATTCATGCAATGAAGGGCTTATTGCCCGATGATATAGCCCTGCTGGATGCCGAAAAAACGGACCCTGAATTTCATGCCCGATTTGATGCTATAAG
>SLAU01000303.1 GCA_007126675.1 Balneolaceae bacterium | reverse complement strand
TTTTTGAAAAAGGCGGAGTGAACATCTCCAAAGTTTTTGGTGAACTGCCTGATCCCATCAAAAAGCATTTTAATGTAGAACACGGCTGGTTTTGGGCAGGAGGGATTTCACTGGTGATTCATCCTGAAAGCCCGATGATACCGACAGTTCATGCCAACTTCAGGTATTTTGAACTCTATGAGGATGAAGGGATGAATAAAATCAGGGATTCCTGGTTTGGCGGCGGGGCAGACCTGACACCCTATTACTTGTGGGAGGAAGACGCGGTGCACTTTCATCAAACACTTAAAAATGCGTGCGATAAGCATGGCGATGAGTTATACCCTGAGTTTAAGAAGCAGTGTGATGAATATTTTTTCAATTCACATCGGGGGGAGGCACGCGGAGTGGGTGGACTATTTTTTGATTATTTGAGGCCGGATGAAAAACGTACACCCGAAGATTGGTATCGGTTCACAACCGGAGTTGGGAATGTGTTTCTTGATTCCTATCTGCCAATCGCAAAAAAACGAAAAGATGAGCCTTACAATCGTTCTCAGAAATACTGGCAGGAGATACGCCGCGGCCGCTACGTCGAATTCAATCTCATTCATGATCGTGGCACACTGTTCGGGCTGAAAACCAAAGGAAGGATCGAATCAATTTTTATGAGCTTACCCCCACAAGTACGGTGGGATTATGACTTCCACCCGAAGCCGGGTTCAAAAGAAGCCGGGCTGATAGACGTGCTGAAAAGTCCAAGAGAGTGGGTTTAATTTTTTGCTTTTTACAAGAAGCAAAATTCAAAATTGCTTTCTGGAAAAAGCAGACCGCCTAATTTGTAGTTATTAAGTCATTTTTATGAATCACAGCTGTGTATCTGCCGTCATCTCACTGCATTGTACTAATAAATTGTCCAATTTTCTTTCCCCCATTCCGATATGGCCTTCGAAAAATGGGATAAAAAAAAGCCTGCCATTTCTGGCAGGCTTTAATTTGTCTTTATTGATTTACAATCAGTTATTCTGGGTTCCGTAAAATCGCTCTCTCACAATTTTACCGTCTTCCCAATCCTGGGTAGCTACTTGTTCGATCTTAACCCGATCGCCGCCTTTAAACGTAACATCCATCCAGCTTTCTACTGCTGTTTGCCCTGTCTCTTCATTGGCGGTTATCGCATTTACTCCCATTCCGTGAAATGCCTCAACACTGTCAAAAAATTCATTCTCACGATCGCGGTTGGTATCTTTGCCTTCAACCGGTGTACCGTCTTCAAGCACCATTGTTACATCTTCAGCATAATATTTTTCAAATGCATCAAGTGCTTTTCCCTGTTCAATGTGATTATATACATCAGTTATTTTTTCTTTAACACTCATAGTTCTATTATTTAGTTTAATATGGAATTATTTATAGTTAAAGAACTATGTGTGTGGCGGAATCGTTTCGCCGGCAGCTATTTTTTCTTCAGAAACTTTTCGACTCGCTCGATATGCTCACTGCTCTCCCAAAATTGACTGAAAGGTTCAATTTCATCCAGTTGATTTTCTGACCTTAGAGATTGTTTCAAATACTTAATAAATGTTCTGTCATTAAGTGTAAGGTTTTTCTTAAGCTGATCCGTTTTGCTCTGCAGATCTTCATTATTGAATACATCATGAATGATCCCGGCTTCTTTAGCTTCTAACGCTGAAATTACTTTTTGAGAAGCCAGCCAGAACATCGCCAATGAGAGGTTCACGCTGTTTTTTAATCTCTGAATTCCTCCCCAGCCCGGCGGCAGATAGAATTTCCCTTGGGTAAATCCAATCTTTGCATCTTTTACAGCAACCCGAAAATCAAAAACCAGCATCGTTTCCCATCCACCCCCGTAAGCGTATCCGTTAATAACTGCCAGTGTCCAAAAGGGCAGTTTCTCTATGCGCTCCAGTATATTTAGCATTCTGCCGGTCATTATTTTGGCATCATCAGCTTTGTCCATGCCATGAAATTCCCGAAGATCTCCTCCCGAAATAAAACTATCTCCGGTTCCGGTTAATATGAAAAGCCGGGTTTCATTATCATTTTCCAGTTGATCTAGCAGTTCTTCAAGCTTCGACATTAACTCGAAGTTAACAGCATTTCGCGATTCAGGCCGATTCACACGGGCAGTTACTACATACTTTTCTTTATTTACGATTAGCGGCATCGGTTACGGTTTTAGTGTTTATTGAATTGAATCTTTAAGCCAGTTCAGATAATCCGAATTGCCTTCGTTATCTGAAAAGGGGATTGAAATCACACAGGGTACCTCATAGCTGTGAATCTCTTTTACTTTTTCGGTCAGTTCCTCAACGTTGTGTTTAGCTGTTTTTGCAATCAAAATGCACTCTTTGTCGGTTTCAACTTTTCCTTTCCACCAGTACATCGATTCCATACCATCAATAATGTTTACGCATGCACAAAGTTTGTTTGCAACAAGTTCTGCTCCGATTTTTTTTGCTTCTTCTTTTCCGGATGTTGTGATATAAATTAATCTCATGGTAAAAAAGATTTAGTGAAAATTTATAGCTGTAAGATATATAGGGATCTTTCGATTAGAAAGTTATTTCATTGGTTGAATCAGGAGTGGAAAAACCTTAATTTATTAGGCTCTGCTTAACTGCATATTTTAACAATTTGCGAGAGTGGCGGAATTGGTAGACGCGCTAGATTTAGGATCTAGTATCTTCACCGATGTGGGGGTTCGAGTCCCCCCTCTCGTACTTACTTTTACTGAATACTCATCTAAAAATAATTGAACAAGTGAACATATCTGTAGAGGAAATCACATCCGTAGATAAAGAAGTAACAATTAAAGCAACCAGGGAAGATTTATCTCCCAAATTTGATAAAGCATTTAAAAAATACCGTAAGCAGATTCAAATGCCGGGTTTCAGGCCGGGTAATGTGCCGCTTGGATTGATCAAAAAACGTTTTGGTGAAGAAATCGAAATGGAAGAGATCAATAACTATATCCAGGAAGTATACGAGCAGGATATTGTACCCGAATATGAGCCAATCGGTGAAACCCAAATGACCGATATGAGCTGGGAAAATGATGAGCTTGAAGTCACATTTAAAATAGGCGCTAAACCTGACTTTGAACTAACAGATCTTGAGAAGGTTGAAGTTGATAAAATGGTTCATGATGTAGACGATGAAGAGGTTGAGGAAGAAATTGAACGAACCCTCGAGCGCCAGGGTAACTGGAAGCAGCACGACGGTGAAATTACAGAAGAATGCCGGGTTACTGTGGATGCTGTAACACTTGATGAGGAAGGGTCTCCTATAGAAGGAGAAAAGGATGAAGATCAAAAGCTTGACCTCCGCCAGGAAGCAGCCGCCGATTTCCGTGAAAATCTGGTAGGCAAAAAAACCGGTGACATTGTTAAAATGGAAATTGGTGAAGGTGATGAAACGGATCGATTCGAGCTGCACGTTAAAAACGTTGAATTAATGGAAAAAGCTGAACTCACAGACGCATTTGTAAAAGAAAACAGTAATGGCGAAGCCAAAAACACTGAAGAGTTCAAGAGCTACATTAAAAGCAGAATGCAGCAGTATTATGATCAATCATCCGATGACTTATTCCGGCAGGACGTAGTTACGGCTCTTACCGAAGCTCATGATTTTGAAATTCCGGAAGTAATGAAGGAACAGATTCAGAACTCTTATGTTCAATATCTGAAGCAACAGTCGGGCGGTGATTTACCTCCAAACTTCGATGAGGAAGAATACAAGGAAAATATGTCTGAGCAGGCTATCAGAGAAGCAAAATGGATGTTTATCAATGAAAAGCTTCAGGAAAAATTTGACGATATCGAAATAAAGCCTGAAGATATTGATGAGTTTCTGGCAGTTGAGTCAGCCCGGCACGGTGTGGCGGTTGATCAAATGAAGAGTTATTATGCGCAAAATCCGAATCAGCTCGAAAATCTACGTTCAACCATTCGTGAAAATAAAGTTTTCGAAAAGTTAAATGATGTTGTTACTATTAATGAACTCTCAAAAGACGATTTTCGTAAAAAGAGAGAAGAACAGAACGAAAGTAAATAAAAGGATATCAAACAGACTGAAATGAGCAAACAACCAATACTTGAAATACCGACTATGGACCATATAATGCAGGTTCAAAACAATCTTGTACCGATGGTGGTTGAAACCACAAACAGGGGCGAGCGTGCGTATGATATTTACTCACGATTGCTGAAAGATCGAATCATTATTCTGGGTACGCCGATTAATGATATGGTTGCCAGTACTATTGTTGCTCAGCTTCTTTTTCTTGAATCTGAAGATCCTGAAAAAGATATTAATCTCTATATCAACAGTCCTGGCGGCGTGGTATCAGCAGGGCTTGCGATATATGATACGATGCAATACCTCCGTTGTGATGTTTCAACCACTTGTGTGGGTATGGCGGCTTCGATGGGAGCGGTACTGCTTGCTGCAGGGTCAAAAGGAAAAAGAAATGTACTTCCGCATTCGCGTGTTATGATTCACCAGCCACTTGGCGGTGTACAGGGGCAGGCCAGTGATATAGAAATTGAAGCACAAGAAATTCTGAGGCTCAAAAAAGAACTGACCCAAATCCTGGCGGATCATTCGGAACAGGATGTTGATAAAGTGATGCAGGATTCTGACCGAAATAAATGGATGACTGCTGACGAGGCTGTTGACTATGGTCTGGTAGATAAAGTAATGCGGCGAAACGGAAAAAAGTAAAATAACAGAACATGAGCAAGAAGAAAGATAGCGAACTGGTACACTGTTCCTTTTGCGGCCGATCTAGCCATGAGGTAGACTCGATGGTTGCCGGCCCTGAAGTTTTCATCTGCAACCACTGTGTTGAAGATGCCTCAAGTATAATTCAAAGTGATCTTTCTTCTCTGGCACGACGCCGTGAAAAACAATATAAGCCGGTACTTAAGCCGCTCGAAATTAAGGCTAAGCTCGATGAGTATGTAATTGGCCAGGATGATGCGAAGAAAGCATTATCCGTTGCAGTGTACAATCACTACAAGAGAATTTCGAAATCCAATGAAATTGATGACACCCGTATCGAGAAAAGTAATATCATGCTGCTTGGGCCTACCGGTTCAGGTAAAACTCTTCTTGCCCGTACATTAGCAAACATCATTGATGTGCCATTTACCATTGCGGATGCTACGGTTTTGACTGAGGCGGGCTATGTAGGTGAAGATGTTGAAAGTATTCTCAGCAACCTGTTACAGGCTGCTGATTATGATGTAGACCGTGCCAGGCGGGGAATCATTTATATTGATGAAGTTGATAAGGTTTCCAGAAAAAGTGACAACCCATCTATTACCCGTGATGTTTCCGGAGAGGGGGTACAGCAGGCACTGTTGAAGATTCTTGAAGGAACTACAGCCAACATTCCTCCAAAAGGAGGCCGAAAGCATCCTGAGCAGAGTTTTATTCAGCTTGACACTAGTGATATCCTGTTCATTTGTGGTGGTGCATTCAGCGGTCTTGAAGATCTTATATCCCGCCGCTTGTCAGTCAGCTCCATGGGTTTCCACAGCGATGACCAGGTCAAATTTGATAAATCAGATCCAAAAATTTTCACACGGGTTGAACCGGAAGATTTACAGAAATATGGGTTGATTCCGGAACTGATTGGCCGTATACCGATTATTTGTGGCCTCGAGGAGCTCTCGGATGAAGCGATGATCGATATTTTGCTGAAGCCTAAAAACGCCATTACCAAACAGTACAAGAAGCTGTTTTTGATGGAAGATGTGGAGCTTGTTTTTGAAGATGATGCTCTTGATGCAGTAGTAGAGCGCGCGAGAGAAAGAAAAACCGGTGCCCGAGGCCTTCGATCAATTCTGGAAGATGCAATGCTTGATATCATGTTCACTATTCCTTCGATGAAGAATGTGAAACGCTGCATCATTACCCGCGATACGGTTGAACAAAAAGCCCCGCCTGTTTACGAAAAACAAAAAGCATCTGCCTGATTTAACAGGCCAAAAATTATACGCTTTCCCATACGTTACTTTATTCGTTATTAAACTCCTTTTTTAGGATATTGGCGATTCATTAAGTAACGTATTTATTTTTTTATGCAGACACTTCTACCTTCAAGCCGGATTAAAGTGATATTGGTTTCGCTGCTTGTACTATTGGCAGTTGCCTCCTTTTTTTATAACCAGTTTTTGATAAAAGAGATATTGGATCAGGAAAGAGCCAGTGTTGAATTATGGGCAAAAGCACTTGAATTTACTAACGATCCTGTACACGAAAAAGTAACCAGCGACCTGCTTACAGCGGCTCAGGTTTTGCGCACCATTGAAGAAGTACCTGATAGCGTAGTGCAATTAGTAGAGGGAGCAGAAGCACTGCAACCAACGTTGCAATTTGTTACAGATGAACTTGTGTTAGGGGCTGAACATAATATTCCCACTATAGTAACGGATGAAACCGGGTTCATGACTGTCTACAGGTTTATTGATGATGATGATGTACATCCCGGTTTGGTAGAAAAGTTTGCCGCTGTGAATGAACCGATTTCAATTACTTTTGGAGTTGAAGGGATGCAGCAGCAGCAATTTATTTATTTTGGCGAAAGCCAGACGGTTCAATATCTGAGATATTTTCCCTATATCCAGTTTGGAATTCTTGCCCTGCTTATCGGTGTGGGTTATATAACCTATCGCAGCATTACCCGTTCAGAGCAATCAAATCTATGGGTTGGGATGGCTAAAGAGGCTGCTCATCAGCTCGGTACACCTCTTTCAAGTTTGTATGGATGGGTACAGCTTTTAAAAGAAAAGTATAAGGATAATGACGAGGCGCTTTCTATTGTTTATGAAATCGATAATGACTTGAGCCGGATAAAGGATGTAGCTGAACGCTTTAATAAAATCGGATCGAAACCCGAACTTAAAAAAGTGAGAATAGAACCGATTGTAGACCAGGTAATTGAATACATGAAAAAACGATTGCCGCAAATAGGCAAGAACATTCAGGTCAATAAATCAATTGAGAGCAACTCAAAAGTAATGCTGAACGCTGAACTGTTTCAGTGGGCGATAGAAAATCTTATTAAAAATGCTATGGATGCAATCCGCGAAGCAAATGCTGATGCATTTATTTCTATCAAAGTATATGAGCAGGGAAACCACTTAATTATAGATGTGGAAGATTCGGGTACCGGAATTGAAAGAAAGTATCTGAAAGAAATTTTTAAGCCGGGTTACAGTACAAAAAAACGGGGATGGGGTTTAGGCCTTAGCCTAACAAGAAGAATTATTGAAACTTACCACGGCGGTAAAATATTTGTGCATAAAACGGAGCTTTATACAGGTAGTACATTCAGAATTCAGCTGCCTTTAGAAAAGTGATAGTGGACTAATCGCCTGCGTAGCCTCTCTTTTGGGCATATTCGAGCAGCTGTGCTTTGAGCAAATTTCGTCCCCGGTGCAGCCTCGAGCGAATTGTGCCGATAGGCACGTCCAGCATATTGGCGATCTCTTCATACGTAAAATCCTCAACATCACAGAGTAGTACCACTGTTCTGAAATCTTCCGGAATATCGTTGAGTGCTTTTGAGATATCATCATCAATCAGCTCTCTGAACATTTTATCTTCTAGATCCGAAGTTTCCGTTCGTTCGGCACGAATAGTTTCATAAAAAGTAGCTACTTCGTCGTAATCGACCTCTTGTGGTTTTTTTGATTTTTTTCTGTAATTATTGATGTAAGAATTTTTCAGAATCCGGAATAGCCAGGCTTTTGCATTTGTACCTTTTTCGTAGCTGCTAAAAAACCTGTAGGCCTTTACTATCGTATCCTGTACCAGATCTTCGGCATCATTGGGATCGGAGGTAAGCCTTAGCCCGAAGTTATAAAGTGCATCAAGATGAGGAATAATTTCCTCATTAAAATCATCTTGCTTACGTATTTCTTGTTTAGTTAGCTCTGCCATCCCAATCAATGAGTAAAAATGTTAAAATCCGAAACTATAACTTCAATATCGAACCGTGTGTACAAATGTATTGTCAGTATTGCTAAATCTCAAATTGATACTGTCGATAGGTCGGTTAAGAATTATTGAATAGTGTCTATTCAAGATATAAAAACCAGTCTATCAGAAAAATTTGAGTTTATAGAAGGCTTTGCAAAACCCCCTGAGTTCGTGAGTTTTTAATTGGATTCAGTTATTTTTAGTTCAACATAAATCTTCATTTAAAATTAGATTTTTCATGGCTGACGGTAATCAATTAAGCTTT
>SLAU01000165.1 GCA_007126675.1 Balneolaceae bacterium | reverse complement strand
TAGTTCATATCCGATTTTTTCATACCACTTCATTCTGTACCTCCGCGATATGCTTCATCTGGCAGGTTTGGATTCAAATAGGTAGTATCAGCTGTAATCATGATAAACGGCCGGATCTCAATGGCTACAGAATCCTCTTCTACCATCTCGCCTCTTACTTTTGAAACCATCCACTTTCTGCCCTCAATATTTTCAGAGCCGAACATTGTGATCAATGCATTTCTTCGGCTATCAGTCCAATTTTCTGTTTTTACAACAAAGTTAGAAAAGTCGATCTGATCAACCCCGTAACTTCCCACCGGCACAGCATCAGATACCCGATCCTGCAGCAGATGATCATTCCATCGCTCCTGCTCGCTTTTATCGGTTACATCAAGCACCATAGCCCTGGTCCATGGATTACCGGCCTGTGAAAACATCGGATATATACTGAAAGGCCAGAATTCGCCTTCGTGCGGGGCAACAAGTATGGCATAGATCAGCAAAGTGATGCCAAGAACTTTCATGCCCCGTTTATTAAATTTTCGCTCCATTTCTTTTCCCAATTAAGTTTTGCCGGCTAAAATAAGAAAATGAAAAGAAATGATTATAAAGGGTTTAAAAATAAAGTTTGGGCGGTACATCAATATCCAATAATTTTGACGAATAAAAAGGATCACAGATTAAAAATTGAATAAACTGCATAAAGATACTAACATTACCGAGGGGTACATTTTTACAAGTTACGGTGGCGATAAGTACCTGAAGGATGCCATTATAGCTGCAACTACAATCAGGAGATATGACAAAGAGCGCCCCATTGCACTATTTTGTACTGAAGAACACTCGAAGAGGATAAAAGATTGGAATTTAGCCGATCTGTTTGAAACGGTTGATTTGCTTAAGGAGCCTCACAGATCAATCATCGGTTTCAAACATAACTTGCACCATTACATGCCTTATGACCGGAATATGTATCTCGATTCTGATATGATTTGGTGCAAAGATCCCGACCCTCTCTGGCATCAGTTTGCTCCCTATGGCTATACGTACACAGGACAGGAATCAGCAGATGTTTTTTTCGGTGCACCTAAAAATATCGGAGTTTTAGCAGATGTTATTTTCAAAAGAAGGCAGCGTACGCTTAAGCGATTTGGTCTTACTCATCTGTACCGGGCACAGACCGGAATTATGTATGCTGCTGACCGGGCTCTGACAGAAAAAGTGAATAAACTTGCGGCATCATATAATGAAAGAATGGATGAAACTCATTTTATAAGCCGTACAAATGAAAAAGGACGAAAACTGGACAGTTGTGAATGGAGCCTTGGAATGGCTATGAGTAAACTTCAGCTTTTTGTGGTTCCCTGGTTTAACGGCTACGAAAGCCCTCAGCTGGATTATATACATGGTATGACACGCCACAATAAAGATTACACCGAGGTGGAGTGTTTGTATTATTGCAATCCATTTATACAGTCGCTGCGCGGTATAAAACAGGAAAAAGTCAGGAACTTAGTATTGAAATTGTTCTCAGTGTTGCCGCGCTCTCAGGATCACATGTGGGTTACTCCATATGTATTACATTTTGGATGGAAACATCAAAAAGAATATTTCAGAGAGTTTACTGAATATGCCTGGGAAAAGATTTATCCGGAAAGTGAAACTGAGAAGTAAAAATATTCATTTAGCATGAACTGTACTAAAGGATTAATTACCTTTAGCGGAGTTCACAGCCGGAGCTGCCATAACTAAATTAATGCTTTCAACTCGCCGATACATATGAAGATAATTGACGTGGCTGAATTTTACTCAGACCAGGGAGGTGGTGTAAAAACGTATATCAATCAAAAGCTTGCAGCGGCAAAGCGCCATGGCCACGAAATGATTGTTATTGCACCGGGAAGAAAATCGGGTGAAGAGGAGCGGCACGGAGGACGGGTAATCTGGGTAAAAGGACCGCGTTTGCCATTCGATCCCCGCTATGTGATTTTATGGAGACAAAAAGAAGTTCACAAAATTTTGGATCGTGAAAAACCGGATGTAGTAGAGGGGTCTTCGGCCTGGACAGGCGGCATGTTTGCCGGCCGGTGGACAGGCGATGCGGTAAAAACTTTCATTTTCCATCAGGATCCGGTTGCCGTTTATCCGCAAACATTTTTAGGTCAGCTGCTCAACCTTGATCGTGTAGATAATATATTCAGTTTCTATTGGAGTTATTTACGAAGGCTCAGTAAAAAGTTTGATGCAACAATTGTAAGCGGCGGCTGGCTGCGCGATCGCGTTGCAAGATTTAATATTAAGAATCCGGTTGCTGTGCCTTTTGGAATCAATAAAAGTTTTTTCTCGCCCGATCGCCGGAATTTAGAGTTAAGAAAAAATCTGCTGAATGAGATCGGCCTTGATGAAGATGCAACCTTACTTTTAACTGTCAGCCGTTTTCATCCTGAAAAAAGACTGAGTACCATTATTGATGGCTTTAAACTTGCATCCCAAAAAAAACCGATGGGTTTAATTGTTTATGGAGGCGGCCCTATAAAAAAATGGATCGAATTTAAAGCAAGAGGCGTTGAAAACCTCAAATTGATGGGCTTTACATCAGACCGCTCTGAACTTGCGGATATCATGGCAAGCTCTGATTATTTTGTACACGGATCGGCTGCCGAAACTTTTGGATTGGTGGTAGCCGAAGCTATTTGCAGCGGATTACCGGTTGTAGTACCGGCAAGGGGAGGAGCAGTAGACCTGGCAAATCCCGAAATTGCCGAAATCTATGATACGGGAAATAAGAAAGCACTTTCCGATGCGTTAATCAGAATAATTTCGAGAAACCGTGATGAGTTGGCAAAAGCATGTCAGAATACAGCAGAAAACTCAATAAGTACGGTTGAGCAGCATTTTGAAAACCTGTTTACGCTGTATCAGAAAATGGTAGACGATAAAAAGAATAACTGATTCATCATTTGAAATAACCGTTAATTACTTCAATTTCAATTCCTGAAAGTAAAGCGGATTTTGTATTATACGCTCGATTTGTAGCAGAACACCCTATATGCAAAAATTAATTAAGTTTTTTGAGCCTCTTGTTAAGCTGAACATCAGATATCCGATTTGGGTACTCATTGTTTCTGTTGCCCTCGCTCTGTTTGCCGGCAGTTATGCAATCAAATTACAGGTGGATACCGATATTGCTAACCTGCTGCCGCCAACCCACCCAAGTGTTGAAGCACTAAACCGGTTGCAGGAAACTGCCGGAGGCGAAACGCAGATGCAGGTGGCAATTAAATCTCCGAGCTTCGAGGCAAACGTAGCATTTGCTGATACACTGGCAGAACGGGCACTTGAGATGTATTATCCGCGAAGAGATTTTAACTATTTCAGAAGGGCAGAGTTCAGGCGTGAAACAGAGTTTTTAAAAGATAACGCGCTCTACCTGGCCACTATGAATGAGCTCGAAGAGATCATCGATTTTCTTGAAGAAGAAATAGAAATAGCCCGACAGGAAGCAAACCCATTCTTTGTCGATTTTATGGATGACTTCGACGATGAAGAAGAGGAGAGAGACATAGACAGGTTCATGGATAGCTACGACCAGATGGTACCCTCTACTTATCCGGTCAACGAAGATAGCACACTCGCAATTCTTACGCTCTACCCTACGGGCTCAAGAAGTGATATCCGCTATCTTGAGGATATGTTTGAAGAGTTCGGGCAGTTAATTGAGTCTCTCCAGCCGGCAACATTTCATCCGGAAATGGAAGTGCAGTTTGGAGGAAGGCTGAAACGTCATCTAAATGAATTAGAATCTATCATGGATGATGTTTACAATAGTTTTGCTACAGGAATTTCAAGTGTAATCCTGCTTGTTTTACTTTATTTCTCCATAAAAAAATATATCAATTACAGAAGAAGTGATCGCAGGCTGCAAAAACATTCACTCTTTTCACATATGATACGGGCACCCATTCCGGTTCTTGTTATCGGAATTCCGCTCATAATAAGTTTGATGTGGACGTTCGGGATAACCTATTGGCACCTTGGAGTTCTGAACACCATGACCTCAGTTTTATTTGTGATTCTTTTTGGGCTAGGTATCGATTACGGTATCCACAATTATGCAAGGTATATCGAGTTCAGGGCATCAGGCAACTCGGTTGAAGACAGCGTGTTGCAGGCGTATGAAAAAACCGGTACTGCAATTGTGGTTAGTGCGGTTACAACAGCACTTGCATTATTTATACTGATGTTTGCCGATTTCAGAGGCTTCTCTGAATTTGGTTTTATTGCCGGAACCGGAATTCTGTTTGCTCTGTTTTGTATGCTTTTTGTGCTTCCGGCTATGCTGTCTATTTTTGAGAGATGGAACTGGATTTTATTACCGCCCCGATCAGAAAAGGTGGTTTTAAAACAATTGATCCGCCGTTTTCCTTACGCCAGATCCATAGTAACATTTGGAATTTTAACTGCAGTTGTGGTTACGGCATTATCAGGAAATCTGAGATTTGAGTACGATTTTGGAAAACTGGAACCAGAATTTGAAGAGTACCGGGAGTTCAGGGAGTTTACCCGCGGTGTAGATGAACCCGGCAGCGGAAGAAACCCGGCATTTATAATTGCTGACAGTGATGACGATGTATTTGAGCTTCTCGAAATAATCAGAGAGCGTAAAAGAGAAAACCCTGAAACGATGATCAGGGATGTAGAGGCCATTCAGGAACGGTTTCCGCCAAGACAGGATATGATTGATGAAAAGCTGGATAAAATTGCAACGGTCCGCCAGCTCTTACAAAATCCGTTTCTTGTAGATCAGGAGGATGAAAATCTTGATCTGCTGCGGCGCTCATCACAAACTACCGAAGCATTAACCGAAGACCAGATTCCGGATTTCTTATTGAACCGTTTTACAACGCGTGACGGTGAAATCGGCAGATTTATCATTATTTATCCTGAAAGCGGACTTTCTGACGGTCTTCGATCCATTGCTTTTAAAAATGAACTGTCTGACCTGGTGGTTGATAGCGGCCGAACGTATTATGCAGGCAGCACCTCAATTGTAGCGGCCTCGATGCTGGAATTAATGCGGACGGAAAGCCCGTATATGGTTATAGCAACCTTCTTTGTTGTATTTTTGTGTATCTATTTTTCATTTCGGTCATTCCGCTGGTCGATGATAGCGCTCATTCCATTAATCATCGGTTTACTATGGTTGTTCGGATTGATGATGATATTTGGGCTGAAATTCAATTTTTATAATCTTGTGGTTCTTCCGGCCATTTTAGGAATTGGCTGTGATAACGGCGTACACCTTGCCCATCGTTACAGAGATGAAGGCAGGAAGAGTATGTGGGACGTGTTATCCAGTACCGGCCAGCACATTACGATGGGGTCGTTCACTACAATGCTGGGCTTTGCAGGACTTCTATTTACAAACCATCCGGGATTACAATCCATTGGTGTAATGGCTGTGGTAGGTATCGGTATGACTCTGGTATCAGCATTAACATTCCTCCCGGCAATGGTTCAGTTTTTGGAAGACAAAAACATGATACACGATTAAATAAGCGGCATCGGTTACAAAATTTTGCTCAACCTTTGCAGTTAGTATGTCAGCATTGATATAAATCTAATGATCCCCGGATTTGATTGTTAAAACTGAATCTATCGTTCTTCGCACAGTTAATTTTCAGGAATCGAGTATAATAGCAACTGTGTTTTCGCGATCGCATGGCAAAATTGCTCTGATAGCGAAAGGTGCAAGAAAACCTAAAAGCAAGTTTGCTGCATTTCTTGTTCCGGGCCAGATTCTTGAGACTGTATTTTACTATAAAGGTTCGCGATCGGTACAAACGCTTTCTGATGCTTCGTACCTTGAAAAGCTTCATAATTTGCGAATCGATTTACACAAGATTGCACTAGTTACAACAACCATGGAGCTGTGCAATCAACTGTTGCACGAAAATGAAGTGAACGAAGAGGTTTTTTATTTTTTATTAAAACTTATACCCTGGATAGATAAACAGAAGACAATCAGTAAAAACCTGTTTCCCTACATTCAAATCAGACTTGCTGAGCACTCCGGAATTGGACTTCAGCTGATCGAGGAACAAGCGGGAGCAAATAAAGGTTACATGAATATCAAGTCGGGCACAGTATCAACTTCAGCTGAGGATGATCACGCAATCCCGTTAGATGAAAAGCAGTACAATTTTATCAAAAGATCGTTGAGCTCTATGAATTCAACACTTTTTGATGTAAACTTTACAGGGAATGAGATAAAAACCCTGATACAAAATCTGGATCTTTACTTCAGATTTCATGTTGATGGAATCAGGCCCCGTAAATCCGATAAAATTTTTGATCAGTTACTGGACGATTAAATGAAATTTCGAGATCGATTGCTTACCGGTACATTAATCCTGCTCATAGGGATCACTCTTGGTATCATTCTGATGATCTTCAGGCAGGGAAGTTTATCATTCGACCTTGCTGAAGTTCGGTTTACCGAAATTAACAGAAGTTCCACACCGGCCTGGACCGATGAACAGCTCGAAAGAATTGATGACCGTTTTGTATTCAGGTCTGTTGCTGAATCTGTAACACCAACAGTAGTTTACATTGAAACGGTTATTACAAACAGCAACCAACGGATTAATGGTGATGATGAAGATCATCCGCTCTGGCAGCGATTTATGCCTCCCAGATCTCAGACAGTCGGCTCCGGCGTCATTATATCTCCTGATGGTTATATCTTAACAAATAACCATGTAATAGACGGCGCAGTAAGAGGCGGGATTTCCGTCATGCTCGAAGATAAACGCGATTATGAAGCAAGGATTGTTGGCGGTGATCCAAGTACCGATTTGGCTGTGATTAAAATTGATGCCGATGATTTATCATCAATCACTGTGGGTAATTCAAACAATGTTAAAGTGGGTGAGTGGGTTCTGGCAATCGGCAACCCGTTTCGGTTACAGTCTACTGTGACAGCCGGAATAGTGAGTGCACTCAGCAGAGATGTACAGATTATCGAGGACATGCTTCGAATTGAAAGTTTTATTCAGACTGATGCAGCCATCAATCGCGGTAACAGCGGCGGTGCTTTGGTAAATACAAGTGGTGAGCTGATCGGCATAAACACTGCAATTGCAACTCAAAGCGGCAGTTACCAGGGATATGGATTTGCAGTGCCGAGTAACCTGGCTATGAAAGTAGCGCGCGATATCATTGAACATGGTGAAGTACAGCGCGGATTACTTGGCGTAAATATTCAATCGGTGGATTCACAAATTGCCAGAAGATCCGGGCTTGATAAAATTACCGGCGTGTTCGTTGCCAGTGTGTCAAGTGAAAGTGCAGCGGAAAAGGGCGGGATTAAATCATCCGATATCATTCTTGAAGTAAATGGCGAATCTGTTGCACAGCCAAATCAGCTTCAGGAGAAAGTTGCAATGTTTCGTCCCGGAGATGAGGTAAACCTGACTGTATGGCGTGATAATGAATCCATCAGTAAAAATGTAATATTGCAGGAGTTGGTCCGGCCGAGACAAGATCAGCTATCTTTTGATGAACAGAGGATTGAACCTGAGGAAGAATATTTTGAAGAAAGGCCGGAAAACCGTGAAGGTTCCGGTATAGAATATCAAACATTTGAAGAGTTTGGATTTTCAATCCGCGGCCTTGCATCACCTGAAGATCCTGAAGTTATGGAGCTTTATTTATACCGAATTGCAAGAGGCACCGAGGCTCACAACCGCGGACTCAAAGAGGGCTATAAAATTCTTGAGGTAAATGGGGCTGAAGTAACGAGACTCAGACAACTGGAACGCAAATTAATTGATGCGGCATCACAGGACACATCTGTTGAGTTAAAGATTGAAACTGAAGACGGCCACATCGGCTATTATCATCTAAACTGATTTTATGAGATTTTTTATCATTGCGGCACTTTTTTCCGGATTAATACTATCTGCATGCTCACCCACTGAACCATTACAGGAAGAAGTTGAAGAACCTGAAGAAATTCCCGGTGCGCCTTCCTGGTATGATGATTTAGAACATTCATACGCTGATACCGTATCATTTTACGGTATTGCGATGGCTGCCGCAGCAGATTCGGCGGAAGCCGCAGAGTTATCATTAACCGAAGCAAAAGAAAACCTGCGCTTTGCCATTGATGAGTTTGTTGAAAAAGTGAGAGAAAAAGCAGGTGAAGAGAGTGCTAATTACAATTCACCTGAATTTATTATTCGATTGAGAAATGCTGTAAACGAGATGGATCTTTCCGGTGCAGAGTCAGAAATAAAACACCTGGAAGAGAACACCATCGCTCATCATGTTTACTCAAAAACAGTACTATCACGCTCTGATGCACTGGATATTCTAAGCGGCATCATTGATGATTCCGCGTTTATAAGTAAAGT
>SLAU01000172.1 GCA_007126675.1 Balneolaceae bacterium | reverse complement strand
ATCACACCCGGGTACCGTTTCAAATCGGTGGATCACCTGATCACCAATTTTCATCTTCCCAAAAGTACATTGTTAATGCTGATTTCTGCTTTTGCCGGGTTTGAGGAGACACGGAAAATTTATGATCATGCCATCCGCGAAAAATACCGGTTCTATTCCTTTGGCGATGCGATGCTGATTCTTTAAAAAATCAGGACTCTTCTTCCTCATACTGCTTATTATAAGCGAGGGTAATTTTTTGATTCATGTGCCGCTTATAGTTTTCATATTCATATTTCCGAACGGTAAATTCGGAATGATATGTGCCGTCGTTGCAGTCAACATGCAGTTTTTGAGGATTGTCAGTTTTTGAAATGACTACCTTTACCTTACCGAGTTTGTATGATTCTACTTCGTTACTCATCAAAAAATGTAATTGGAGATTTTTGGAATCTGCTAAAGATACAGCTTTTGCATTTAAAGGGCTGAATGATGATTTTAAGACACACTTTAAACCAATCACTGATACTAATTATGAAAATACCTGCTTATTTACTGATTCTTTCCCTTTTAGTTGTTTCCTGTGCAGGAGATGACGGTACTGAGCTGACTCCGGAATTGCCGGCTGAAGATGCCCAATCAGAATTTTTCTCGAACCTTTTTTCACTTTGCGGCGAGTCTTTTGCCGGAGAAGCCACCTATCCGGATGATTCCGACCACGATTTGGTTGACACAGAACTGGTGGTAAACATAGCTACCTGTACATCTGAGAGAATCGAGCTTATGCTTTACCGTGACAGTGATACCTGGCATGCTACCTGGATAGTAGAAAAAAGAAATGGCGCTCTCCATCTTTATCATGACCATATTGGTGACAAAGTATATGAAGAGGGTGAAGAGCCTCTCACAGGTTATGGCGGTTTTGCTGATGAAAGAGGTACTGAGACGGTTCAATATTTCCCCGCTGATGAACATACCGCAGAAATTTTACCGGAAGCCGCAACAAATGTTTGGATGATGCAGATTGATCTTGAAAACGGCCGTTTTGTATATTACCTGGAACGGCATGATGAGCCGAGATTCAGAGCTGAGCTGACTCTTATAGATAGTTAAATTTTCACGGCACTTCTTACTTTTAAGGCAGAAGTGCCGTTTTTTTAAAAAAAATGGAAGTAACAGGCATTTTAGAAACTTGTTTATATGCCGAAAACTTATCGGAAGCAGAGGCGTTTTACAGTAAATTTCCCGGAATAGACCTGGTGTCTAAAGAAAAAGACAGGCATGTGTTTTTCAGATGCGGAAGCTCTATGCTGCTGATCTTCAACCCGAAACATACTGCAAACGAGCAGACAGATGTTGATGGGCAGGCAATTCCACTACACGGTGCATCGGGGGCCGGACATGTTGCATTTTCAATTCAGACAGGTTTTTTAAATAAATGGAAAGAGTTACTTCAGAGAGAAGGAATTGAAATCGAGTCGGAAGTTACATGGCCGAATGGTCATATTTCAATCTATTTCAGAGATCCGGCCGGAAACAGCCTGGAGCTTGTCAGTTCTGAAATCTGGGGGATTAAAAATTAGCGGTATTTATGATTCGTGCGTAAATGGACTTTGAATGTAGTACCCTCGCCTACCTCACTATTCACTTCAATAGTTCCCCCTAAACTCTGCACCTGGTTTTTTGTAATATAAAGGCCAATTCCTTTGGAGTTTTTGTGATCATGGAATGTTTCGTACATCCCAAATAATTGGTCTTCATATTTCTCCAGGTCGATACCAAGTCCGTTATCCGAAACAATTAATACGGTGCTATCATCATTATCATCAACTGTAATTTCGATCACAGGATCCCTTTCAGGATGCCGGTACTTAATGGCATTCGATAACAGATTCAGTAAAATACTCTCGAGATAAGCAGAATTATATTTTACTGTCAAATCTTTTGGAAAAGACTCATTTAAGGTCGCATTACTGGAGATGATATCTACTGCAAGGGTTTCTTTTACTTTTTTAATATGATCTGAAAAGTCAATTTCTTTGATTGTTTTATCAACTTTGTTATGCTTATCAACTATTTCGTTCAAATCATCAATGGTTTCCGCAAGCCTGTCTGATGCATCCTTAAGATATCCGATAAGCTCTTCTCTTTCCTCTTCGTCGGTTAAATGATCAAGTAATGACAAAAGCATTACAAAATTTGAAGAATGGTTTCTCAGGTTGTGCGTTACGATATGAGCAAAATTTATGAGCCTCTTATTTTGATCGCCAATAATGTTAATGGATTCCTGAAGCTCTGATTCCCTCCGTTTACGCTCCGTAATATCTCTGGTTATTCCAAATGTGCCAATAATTTTGCCGTTTTCATCAAGCAGTGGCAGCTTACTGGTAAGGGTCCATCTTTCTTCATCATTTTTGTGCGGAAGAATCTCTTTTTCCTCCTTGTTTATGATTGGCTCCCCTGTATTAATAATTTTCTGCTCATCATCATAGGCATCCTGAGCATGCTCATCATCAAAAAAATCAAAATCGGTTTTGCCAACAGCATCATCAGGATTTTCTATCCCAAACTTTTCTGCACAGCGTTTATTGATTTTAATAAAGCGGCTTTTTAGATCCTTAAAAAAGATGCTGTCAGGCAGATAATCCATAAGCTGCTTCAACAGCTCTGAATCATTTTTGTTTGGAGGATTTTGATTGTTTTTAACCATGCTTTGCGAGAAAGCAATTAATATAATGTGTTATTAACAGAATAAGAAGATAAGAAATGATTCTATTTTTTAAGAATACTGTCTGTTTTTGTCACCTGGAATAAACCAATGCTGCTCAGCGTAGTATCGCTATTAACTGTATCCGGCTCGAAAAGTATTTTGTTTAATTTTAATTCAGCATCAAGAATCAGCGGGTCTTCTGTTAGTTCAGCGGGCTCTTTTTCTGCTTCAGGCAGATACGCAATTCCGCTCATTCTGCTCATTTGCCCCAGCACCCACTGGCTTCTTTTTTCTACAAATGGCGAGGCAGGTTCAACGCGCATTCTCTTGGGGCTAGGTAATACAGTTGCCAGCCTGGCCGACATTTCCGGCTCAAGGTCTGGAGCATTTAATCCGAAGAAATGATCGGATGCTTTTCCTATCCCATAAATTCCCGGGCCAAATTCAGCAATATTCAAGTAGACCTCCATTATACTCTCTTTTGGCCAGAATAGTTCGATCAAAACGGTAATAAAAGCTTCAATACCTTTGCGCAGGTAGGTTTGAGATGGTGCCAGGTAGATATTTTTTGCAACCTGCTGAGTAATAGTGCTTGCTCCCCGAACCCTGTTACCTTCTCTTATATCACTTCTCGCCTCTTTTATCGATTCAATATCAAATCCACAGTGTTCATTAAACTTCTGGTCTTCGGATGCGATAACGGCAAGTGCTAAATGATCCGGAATTTCATCGGGATTCACCCACCAATCGGTTAAGCTGTAACGATCGTTTTGGAACTGTTCCCAATCTTCCTGCAATACAAAACTCGTTACGGGCGGATTTATCCATCGGAGTGACACTACTGATAAAACCATCAGTAAAATGGACAGAGCAATCAGCGAGGCAGTTGCCTTCAGATAGAAGTAGAAATTTTTATAAAAAGGTTTTTGAAGTTCAGATATGTTCATAAGATACTTTTGCTTAACTAAATGCTTTTACTTGATTTACAGCAAACAGTTTCATGAAGATCTAATTGTTTTTAAAAATAGTTGATATAAAAAAACCCGGCACAATGGCCGGGTTTTGTATCTAAAACGTAAGTTCATTGAGCATTAGTCTCTCTCCGGAATCGGTGGATCCCAATGCGGGATTTCAGCCGAGGCATCTCCGGTTTTCAGATAGGTGTCGAACCATTGCATCATTCTGTAAGAGTAATCGAGGCGTGATGATGCGCGGGTGTTTCCGTGGCCCTCGCCCGGGTACCACACAAGACGAACCGGCACATTTGGCCTGCGCACTTTCAGATGGCGATACAGTTCGAGTGATTGCGCCGGATGCACGCGGGTATCTTCTGAACCGTGCATAATCAGGATCGGTGTTTCTGCGCGGTCAACCCAGTAGATCGGACTTCGCTTCAGATAATCCATCCATTTTTCGTCTGATTCCCACATCCGCTCACGCGAGTGCACAAGATAGAGCTCATCGGGTATGTCGCTGGTTCCCCACTTGGAGAGATTGTTGCTGATACCCACGAACATCACTGCAGCAGCAAAACGGTCGCTGTAATATGTGCTCATCCACGCGGACGCATACCCGCCGTACGAACCACCGGTTACGCCAATCCGGTCTGGATCAGCAATGCCTCGCTCAATCAGGTAGTCTACGCCATCCACAACATCATCAAACTCCTTTCCGGCAAGATCGGCCTGGCTGCTGTAAATAAATTCAATTCCGCGCCCTGTGCTTCCACGGTAGTTCGGATAAAATACCGCGTATCCTTCGGCGGCGGCCATCTGACCAGGAATCTGGTAGCCGGTTAACCATCCGTTACTATAGTGAGCTTCCGGCCCGCCGTGTACCATGGTAATAAGAGGTACACGATCTCCCTCTTCATAATCAACCGGGTAGATCAGCAATCCCTCAATATCAAACTCGCCATCGCGTGCGGTATATTTTACAACTTCCTGCTTTCCAAGTTTCAGGTCATCCAGCCATTTGTTGTGGTGAGTTTTTCTTTCTGGAGTTGCCCTGCGTTGTGTACCAAGAACAAAAACTTCGTTCGGATGCTCTGGACTACTGGCTACAAAAGCTATGGTGCCGTTGGAGGCTCTCGAAAAGGTTGTGATATTGTGAGTAGGACCATGGAAAAGAGTGCGCTTACCCGATCCGTCAGGACGGATAGTTCCCAGCATGGTTGCTGTTCCGTTACTGGCGTAAAAGGTGATTTCATTATTACCGGTCCATTTGATCTGCTCATACTTACCTTCAAAATTGCGGTCAATAATTTCAGGAGTACCCCCTTCGGCCGAAACGATCAGAATTCTTCCGTCAATCGGATCGTGGATATCCTGTCCGGCGCGGAGAGCAAGCTGCCGCCCGTTGGGGCTCCAAACCACCTGACCGATTTTACCTTCATTATCAATTTCGGCTGCAATTTCGCGTGTGCGGTAATCAACTACAAACACCTGCTGTGCCATAAACGAATCATCAACAGTTGGGGTTGGTGCGGCCGAAACAGCAAGCTTGCTGCCATCCGGGCTCCACTCAATCATGTAGATGGAGCCATCCACCTGGATGCGATGTGGCTCATGATCATCGCGGGCCACATTTGTGATGTATCCTTTGCGATTCGTTTGATTCTCCTCATACACATCTGCGGTATAGGGCAGCGGTGAAGCTGATCTTTCAGGTGTTTCGAATGCAGTAAATGCGATGTGGTTGCCATCGTGATGCCATGTGTAGCTAACAATGTTCCTCTCAAAGCTGAACAGTTTCACCGCTTCTCCCCCATCCAGCGGCAGCTCATATAGTGAGCGGGTGTCATCGCCAGAACGTTGAGTTAAAAAAGTGAGGCTATTGTGCCCCGGGCGAAACTGAACAGCCGCAGCTGTTCCCACCGTATAAAAAGGTTTCGAAGTTCCATCTTCAAGATTCATTACATACAAGTGGCTGCTGTTGCCTGCGTTTTCCTTGTAGGGATCGGCAGGAACACTTAATGTATAAGCCACGTGCTTACCATCATCAGAAATGACAGAATTGGTTACAATTTCGGTTTTAGCTACATGAAGCGGGGTCAAGCCCTGAGCAAGAGCCACTTCAAAAAAGAATAGAGAGGCCGCAATAAGAATCAGCGGCAGCCGGATCATTTTTTCTTGTTTAAAATAATTCATGTTATAGTGTTAGGTTAATTTTTACGTTTAAAGTCTGCGTATGATCGGCAGACAGAAAGCTGTTTTTAGGTTGTAAAATTCTTACGATAACATAAAGATAATTCGATTTTTTATTACTTACTTCGTTTCTTATCCGTTCGGAAATAATCATCAAAATTAAATTGATATGTCAAAAAAAGGAATCAGCAGACTCGACTTTTTGAAAACCGGAGCATTATCAACGGCTGCGCTTGGCAGCGGATTGCTTACCGGTGAGGCAAGAAAAAGCAGAAAAAAAAGCCGCTATGGTGATGCAAAAAATGTAATTTTTATGGTAAGTGATGGAATGAGCAGCGGAACGCTTACACTGGCTGATCTTGTAAAACAGGCTCATTATGGTGATAAAACAAACTGGATAAAACTGTACGAGTCAGATCGTGAATATCACAGAGGCTTGATGGATATGGCATCACTTGACTCTAACGTAACCGATTCTGCCGCAGCTGCTTCATCATGGGGGTGTGGAAATAGAATCAACAATGGCGGCCTGAACTGGGGGCCAAATGATGAAGAGTACAAACCGGTTTGTGATATTTTCCGTGATGCAGGCAAAGCCACCGGGCTGGTAACTACTACACGCATTACCCATGCAACTCCTGCCGGTTTTGCTTCCAATGTGCCTTCGCGTGGTATGGAAGATGAGATTGCAATGCAGTATTCCGACAGGCATATTGATGTTTTGATGGGCGGCGGTGCCCGTCATTTTGATCCGGAGAGACGCAGCGACGGGGAAGATCTCTACAGCAAATTTACAGATAACGGATACACCGTTGTAAAAACCAAAGATGAACTTAACCGGGCAACCCGAAACAGCAAACTGCTGGGTGTTTTTTATGATTCGCACCTGCCCTATACGGTAGATCACAATTCAATACCTGAATTGGAGCGCGATGTGCCTACACTTGCGGAGATGACCAAAGCCGCCCTCGACCGGCTTGACCGCCATGAAGACGGGTTCATTTTACAGGTGGAAGGCGGAAGAGTTGATCACGCCGCACACGGTAATGATGCCGGTGCTCTTGTGTATGATCAGATCGCGTTTGATGATGCCATTAAAACAGTGATGGACTATACCGATGGACGGGATGATACGCTTGTGATACTTACAACCGATCATGGTAATGCAAATCCCGGTCTCAGCGGGCTTGGCTCAGGTTACCGCGACTCACCTAAAATGCTTGACACTCTGCATGATTATAAACACAGTTTTGAGTGGATGTATGGCGAGCTTGGATTTCATTGGTCAGATGATTCACTGAATGGTTACATGGTGAAAGATTTCATGGATCTGGTTGAAACAGCTACGAATACCAAAATTAACCGGGATGAGGGGCTGATGATTAAACAGGCATTTCAAGGTAAATTACGTGCGCCTTTCCGTAATAGGGAGCGGCCCGGCCCGGTACTTGCCGGTGTGCTTGCCAATTACAATGGTGTCTATTTTATCAGCACCAGCCATACCGCAGATTACGTGGAAATTGCTGCCTGGGGGCCAGGAAGCGATCGCATTCCCACCTTTGTTCGCAACACCGCACTGTTCGACCTGATGGTGGATATGGCTGATGTACGTGCCTATGCTGAAGGATAATTAAACTATGTATGATATAAATTCAAAGACCTCATAAGTCTGTCTTTTGTATAAATTGACCACTATATGTGATTGCGCATAGTAACGGCAGCGACGTGAAGAGTGTTCACTCTTCCGAATCAGTTCGCCGAAGCAGTAGCATTAATAAAAAAATCTTATGTGGCCCCGAAAGTAAACAGTTAATTTTCAAGCTTCTTTTCACCAGCTGTTTCGATCACAATTTTTTCTTTAAAGTATTGGCAGGAGGTAAAAGCACACATTCTTCCCTCTAAATTAATCAATCATCCTTATAACGTCTTTTATATAAAATTAAATTATTGAAAAACAGTTTATCTGATTTGTACCTGCTTTAAAGGAATCCCTATATTACCAAATTGTTAATCAATTGTTACGTAATTGTTAACAGGTATTATATTATCACAGAAAGAAGGTTTGAAGACAGATGGCTGATCGGCTGCAGGAACAGCGTTTTGAGTATAAATATCGATTGAGTGAGTACAAAGCGGTCGAAATCCGACAATTTGTTAAGAGATATCTCCGTATCGATCCCTATGGTGCTACCCAGCCCGACCTTTCCTATCCTGTTCATAGCCTCTATATCGATTCCAGATCATTAAAAACCTACCAGGATACAATAAATGGTAACAGAAACCGATATAAACTGCGAATCAGATATTATGAAAATGGACCGGAAAAGCCGGTTTTCTTTGAAATTAAAAGACGCTTCAACAATGTAATTGCCAAGAAGCGGGCTAAAGTACACAGACAATACGTACCGGAACTGCTAAGGGGTCGTATGCCAACCATGCAACATTTGGCTGAAGAAACACCCAAACATCTGGATGCACTTGAGCATTTTTGCTTTCTGGTTAATCAGATTCATGCACGGCCAAAAATTCACGTTCGCTACAAAAGGGAAGCGTATGAGCTGGAAAGTTCAAATGCCGTTCGGATAACCTT
>SLAU01000278.1 GCA_007126675.1 Balneolaceae bacterium | reverse complement strand
TGATTTGTCAGCATTAAATGAAGGTCACAAATCTATCTCACCGGTAACTCTTGTTCCACTCTTTGGCTACAAGAAATGCCATTTCAAGGCTTTGTTCGTAATTAAGGCGGGGATCGCAATAAGTTTCGTAATTGGTATCGAGGCCTTTTTCGCTTAACCCGTTAGCGCCGCCAACACATTCGGTTACATTATCACCGGTCAGCTCAAGATGAACACCGCCAAGGTAACTGCCTTCTGCCCTGTGAACGGCAAAAGTAGATCTTATCTCATCCAGAATATCACCAAATCGCCTTGTTTTGATGCTGCTGTTTGTTGAAAACGTATTACCATGCATCGGGTCGCAGCTCCATATCACCGGATGCCCCTCTTTTTTAACGGCTTTGATAAGCGGTGATAACATCGATTCCACCTCATCCACACCCATCCTGGTGATCAGTACTATTTTACCGGCTTCATGATTTGGATTCAGAGTTTCAATCAGCTTCAGAATATCATCAATTTCAAAGGGCGGCCCTACTTTAATGCCGATCGGATTCGCAATACCTTTTAAGTATTCAACATGAGCGCCGTCAATATCACGTGTTCTGTTGCCCACCCAAACCATATGACTGCTCAGATTAAACCAGTCGCTCTTGCGCGGCACTTTTCTTGTTTGGGCAGAATCATAATACAGGTTCAGCGCTTCGTGCGACGTATACAGATCAACCTTGTGCAGAGTATTAAATGTATTTGGTGTAATCGTCTCCATAAAGTTAATCGCTTTATGAATAGAGTTCACCATCGCTACATAATCCTTGTAATACTCATTGTTCTTCATGAAGTCGAGCTCCCACTGCTCGGGGTGCTGCAGATCGGCAAAACCTTCATCAGAAAGCGCCCTCAGGAAATTGAGAGTCAGCCCGGCTTTATTGTAAGCTTCCAGCATTCTCTGCGGATCGGGTGTACGTGCAACAGCGTTCTGTTCGTAGCTGTTAATTAAATCACCCCGGTAATTGAGAATTTTTTTGCCGTCGATAACCTCAAAATCTTTAGATCTTGGTTTGGCATATTGTCCCGCAATCCGGCCAACACGCACAACAGGCGTACCCATTTCGTGAACCAGGATGAAACTCATCTGCAAAAGTACCTTCAGCAGATTTACAATCTTGGTTGATTTACACGCATCAAACGTTTCTGCACAATCTCCGCCCTGCAGCAAAAATGACTCTCCTCTTGAAACTGCTGCCAGTTTATCCTTCAGGGCTTCAATTTCCCATGAAGTGATCAGGGGCGGCAGACTTTTTAACTCATTAAAAGCTGCTTCGAGCTGCTCGGTATCCGGGTAAGGAGGCAGCTGCTCGATCGGTTTCGTATTCCATGATAATGGATGCCACTCACCTTTTTTTACCGGTTCAGTGACATTTATGGGATTTGCCGTTCTGGCGTTGGGTGACATATACTTCTTTTTTATAAATTTTGAATAAGCCTGAAAGATATGAACATTCAGGGTTCAAAAAAATTATATCATTTTCGATAAACCATGTAATGGGTGCCGGAGAAATGGGAACTGCGTCTAATCGGAGGTATTAAAAGCAATGATTTTACCATCTGCAAATATCACTTCCATCAGTTGCCTGCCATCTCTGTTTGACAGATACAGGGTTATTTACTGTTTCGAAACTGTTGAATCTTTTTGAGTCTATCTACATCGGCTTTATCCTGGGGCCTGCCGAGGAGCATTTTCGTAACAATAAGATCTTCAAAATTCAGAACGGGAATCTGTTTTCCTTCAAGTTCAATGATTTCTTTTTTCATGTATGCTTCTTCAAAATCCAATCCCTGAGAAAATGTCAGAAATTCCATTTGATTAGGTTTTTCGCCAAAATGTAGTGCCTGAGGCCGGGTAAAATCCAGAGATCGAATTTTTTCAAGATGTTCATCTACAACTCCGTGTTCAGTTAACGCAGCAATAAATTTTGTCCGATTGTCATTATCTGGTTTCAGCCATAAGTCCATGTCGCCAGTAGTGCGTTCATAACCATGATAAATAACCGCATATCCTCCGATCAAAATAAAATCCACCTTATACTTTACCAGTAACAGCAGAAATTTTTTATGCTCTTCTAAAAAAAGACTCATGGGGAATCAGTCGAATGTTATGTGTTTACCAAGTTCAGGATATTTTTCCAGTTGCTTTGCAAAAACACGTTTTATAAGAGAAGTCGCATGCTGCAGGTGTTCTTCGGGTGATAAGCTTGCAAGCCATTTTAAATGATCCTGTTCCATTTCATCAAATGAGTTGTATACATGGATTGAGTTAAAAGCAGTTGCAGGCTCTTCAACTCTGTTTTCATCTTTCTCGTTTTGACTATTTTTATCTTCGCTCATAATGCTATTTAGCTAATTCTGTATCTGCTGTATTTCTGAAGATTGAGTAACCATGCGGTATTTGAGTGCTTATTATATATCTATTCCTGAAAGTTTAATAAGTTTAAAGTAATCAAATTTTCGAATCGAATTGTATTTTGAAGTCATTTTAAGTTTGAGGTCGTTCTCATCCCATAACTACCTTTCAGAAGGCTTTGCAGAACCGGTCTTTTGTCCAATGGCTGCGTTATTAAAAAGTTACTTAAGAAACGAGCCTCCCGAATCATTTGTTAAATCTGCAGAAGAGTTTCATCAAATCTATTCGTATTTTACGCGGTTTAGATCACACTTAAAATTTGTCCCGTTTTGCAAAGCAACATCATCATTCGCGGAGCCCGCGAGCACAATCTGAAAAATATTGATATCGATATTCCCCGCGAACAGCTTGTTGTACTCACAGGCCTCTCCGGTTCGGGCAAATCATCATTGGCATTCGATACCATTTATGCAGAAGGCCAGCGACGATTTTTGGAATCTCTTTCAGCTTATGCCCGTCAGTTTATGGGAATGATGGAGCGACCTGATGTGGACTTTATCGATGGACTCTCCCCGGTTATTTCAATTGATCAGAAAACCACGAACCGCAATCCGCGCTCTACCGTAGGAACCGTTACCGAAATTTATGATTACCTGAGGCTGCTCTATGCGCGTGCAGGTGTTCCCTATTCTCATATCTCCGGGAATAAGATGGAAAAGCAGACTTCTGATCAAATTGTTCAGTCTGTGATGCAGCTGGAACAGGGCACGAAAGCTTACTGCCTTGCGCCGGTTGTGCGCGGCCGAAAAGGCCATTACCGCGAACTGTTTGAGCAGATGCAAAAGCAGGGATTTGTAAAAGCGCGTGTTGATGGTGAACTGATCGACCTGGAAGGTGAAATAAAGCTCGACAGATATAAAACCCATAATATTGAGATTGTTGTTGACCGGTTTATCATTAGCCCAAAAAGTGAGAAGAGAATTTCGGAAAGCATTCACATGGCACTTGAGATGGCTGACGGCAACCTGATTTTAGGAATCCAGGAAAACGGCGAAATTCGTGATAAATTTTTTTCCAAGAATCTTTATGACCCGGAAAGCGGACTTTCCTATGAAGATCCCGCCCCCAATCTTTTTTCTTTTAATTCGCCGTATGGTGCATGCAAAAAATGTAACGGCCTCGGTTACCGCTATGATGTGAGCCGGAAACTGGTAGTGCCAAATCCGGATCAATCGATCAGTGAAGGAGCCCTGCGTTTCTTTGGCACTCCCAGAGATATATTTGTATTTAAGCAGCTGAATGCCGTTCTCGATACGCTTGACCTTGATTTTGACACTCCGCTCAAAGAGTATTCCGAAGAGGCTCTCGACCTTTTGTTTGATGGCGGAGGTGAGAAAAGGTTTAATGTCAGCTACGATTTCAAGAATAACAGTGTTACCTACAAACATAAATTTACCGGTATAAACTCTATCATTCACGAGCAGTATGAAGAGAGTAAATCGCCCAAGCAAAGAGATAAAGCCAAAGCCTTTTTGTCGAAAGTTGAGTGCGACAGCTGTGGTGGCGGCAGGCTCAATAAAGAAGCACTTTCCTACAAAATTGACGGCCACAGAATCAGTGATCTTGTAAAACAGGATATCCGTTCATTACGATTGACGATCGGAAACCTGAAACTTACCGAACGTCAGCGAAAAATTGGTCAGCAGGTTTTAAAAGAGGTGATCGACCGGCTCGATTTTCTGCTAAATGTAGGGCTCAATTATCTGTCGCTGGATCGTGAGGCACAAACGTTAAGCGGAGGCGAAGCGCAGCGAATACGCCTGGCAACGCAAATAGGAACGCAACTGGTGGGTGTGCTTTACATTTTGGATGAACCGAGCATCGGGCTTCATCAGCGTGATAACATAAAACTGATCAAATCGCTCGAAACACTTCGTGACCTCGGAAATACGGTAATTGTAGTTGAGCATGACCGCGAAACCATCGAGCACGCCGATTATGTGATAGACCTTGGCCCCGGTGCAGGAACTGAGGGCGGATATATTGTGACCAAAGGAAAACCCGGGCAGCTTGATGAAGATGCGTTCACAACAAAATTTCTGAGGGATGAGGAAGTGATCCCGGTACCTGAAAAAAGAAGAAACGGTTCAGGTAAAAAAATTAAACTACACAAAGCAACCGGGCACAATTTAAAAGAAGTTGATCTCACTATTCCGCTGGGAAGATTTATCTGCGTGACCGGGGTAAGCGGCAGCGGCAAGAGTTCATTGATTAACCAAACCCTGGTGCCGATACTTTCGAATGAATTTTATAACTCAAAATCGGTTCCGCTCCCCTATCAAAAAATTGACGGGCTTGATAATGTAGACAAAGTGATTTCGATTGATCAAAGCCCGATTGGCCGTACACCAAGATCTAACCCCGGAACTTACACCAAAGTTTTTGATCACATCCGTTCGCTTTTTGCTGAACTGCCCGAGTCAAAAATACGCGGTTATGACCAGGGACGATTTTCATTTAATGTGAAAGGCGGGCGTTGTGAAAGCTGCCAGGGTGATGGCGTTCGGAAAATAGAAATGAATTTCCTGCCCGATGTATATGTAAATTGTGAAACTTGCAACGGCAAACGTTACAACAGGGAAACACTTGAAATTCACTATCGCGGAAAAACGATTTCTGATGTATTGAAAATGCCGATCAGTGAAGCCCTTGAGTTTTTTGACCCGGTGCCTTCCATAAAGCGAAAGCTTAAGACTTTACATTCGGTAGGCCTCGGTTATCTCACACTTGGCCAATCCAGCACAACACTCAGCGGAGGTGAAGCGCAGAGGATTAAGCTATCGCGCGAGCTTTCTAAAATAGGAACGGGCGATACCATTTACGTGATGGATGAACCTACAACCGGTCTCCATTTCCAAGATGTGAGGCTGTTGGTTGATGTAATTCAGAAACTGGTAAAAAAAGGGAATACGGTAATTGTGATTGAACACAACCTGGACCTGATAAAAGCTGCTGACTGGATTATTGATCTCGGGCCCGAAGGCGGCGCAGGTGGCGGAGAAATTATTGCAGAGGGCGCCCCCGAGGATATTACAGACATTAAAGAGAGCTACACGGGCAAATATTTGAAAGAAGAATTTGACCGTATTTCAGCCAAGGTCAAATAAAATAGGCTGGATTAGATATAAAATTATTGAAATAAAAATAGCGTTGCCTTAAAAGAACGTCATACCGGACGCAGCGTTAGCGAAGATCCGGGATCTCCAGCCGTTGTTATAGGCAGGAGATGCCACGCCGGGGCGTGGCATGACGATATGGATAAAATAAGCTGGGTTTCGCTTAAATTGATTTACTTTTTGGACAGCCTCAGGCTCTTTTCACAAATTCTTTTCTACCGAACTCACCACAAAATAGATTCAGGTTTTCAGCCGTTCTTTTTTTGCAAAAACATTTTGTCAACCGTATTGATTCTGCCTATTTTTAGGGGCTGATGGAAAATCGAATCTCACACATATTCAGGTCTGCCGTAATTACGCTTTTGATGGCGGGATTTACAGCTCATCTGCTCGTCCCGTTTTTTGGAGATGTTCAAAAAACTGCGTTTACTCAGTGGCTGGATCAGAACGTTGTAGCATCCGGAAATGATACCGAGCTGAAATTACGCCATTCAATCCGGGAACTGCCCAAAAACAGCTCCGATTTTCAGGCATTAGTGAAAGAAGCTTCTGAATTGGTGGCAAACCATAAAGAAGATTTCAGAATCGCGCCTTTCACAGCCGAAGATGATGAAAATCAGGTAACTTCCTGGCTGATCGGGCAGTGGAGCGCTTTTAAACATCAGCAAAACAGTACAAATGCGATTCTGCCTGAAATTATCAAGCCGATACAAAAATGGCTTACCCAAACGGGAATATCCTTTCAGGGAGTTGAATCCTCTTCCGATCTTCGATTACCTGACGCTGACTATAACTTAGTTTCATCAGTTTTTACGGATTTTAAACGAATCCTCCCTCCTCTTGTATTTGGAATCAGTATTAACGCCCCTTAGTAAAAACTGTATTCCCACCTGACTTTTTAGTAAAACCGGCTGAGGCATAACTATGCCTTATGTCATCATATCATTTTTTTAAAATTAAAATCAGAATTAAACAGCTATGAAAAAGCAAAACAATGGATTTAAAATTGTATGTATCGCTCTGTTTTTGGGGATGACCGTTTGGTATTTATTCCCAACGCTCCAGTTATTTCTGGAAAACAGGCATATCGAAAATATGCCTGAAGCTGAACGAGTGCAGTACGTACAGGAAAACAGAGAAAAACTTCAAAGCCTGCAGGAAAGATCACTCTCTCTTGGTCTTGACCTCCAGGGCGGAATGTATGTAACACTCGAAGTGGGTGTACCACAGCTTGTAAGCGAGCTTGCAGGTGAGCGAATGGACGATGATCTGGAAGATATCATAAGTACTGCTGCTGCTACAGCTGCAGAACAGAATATCGACTTCATCGATGAATTCCGTGCAGAATTTGAGCGAAGAGATCCAAATGCGATGTTGAGCCGGTATTACCGGTCCGATGCGCATGATATTACCCGCAGATCCTCAAATAGCGAAGTGATTGATTATTTGAAAGAACAGCGAAACGGCGCTGTTGAGCGTGCTATGGAAATTGTGCGAACACGTGTTGACCGGTTTGGTGTAGCCGAGCCTTCTATTCTTCAGCAGGGAAACAGCAGGCTGGTTGTAGAATTACCTGGTGTTGATGACGAAGAAAGGGTGAGGAGTCTGCTTCGCGGAACTGCAAGACTCGAGTTCCGGCTTTCGGCTGATGCAGATGAGTTAACAAATTCAAAAGAGCAGATTGTCGAGTTTTTCTCATCAGAGGAACAACTGGATGAAGACGGTGAAAATCCATTGCTGAAAGTTTTTGATCCCCGTGGCAGAAGTAACTATGTATTTGGTTATGCAGCAGGTGAAGATACTTCACGAGTTAATCAGCTCCTTTTCCAGGAAGAGGTTCAAAATATGCTTCCGCGAAATACTGAGCTAATGTGGGGTGCACAGCCTTTTGCACAGGATCGGGGCATGGACCTTTTTGAACTGATTGGCGTTCGCAGCCAGATTGAAATGACCGGTGATGTTATCTCAGAAGCCCGGGTTGCTTTTGACCCAACTACAAACCGTGCGGAAGTATCGATGACGATGGATTCTGAAGGATCACGCCGATGGTCGCGTATTACCGGTGCCAACATTGGCCGCCCCGTGGCTATTATACTTGATGGTTATGTGTATTCATATCCTACCGTACAGGCAAGAATTACCGGCGGACGTTCATCGATTACCGGACTTGGAGGAGTAGCCGAAGCAGAAGACCTTGTGAATATTCTGCTGTCTGGTGCACTGCCTGCCCCGCTCGAAATAATTGAAGAACGAACGGTGGGGGCCTCACTTGGTGAAGCTTCAATTCGCGCCGGGTTCTATTCGGTACTATTCGGGCTAACCGTAGTGGCAATATTTATGATTATGTATTACCACGTTGGCGGTGGTATAGCCGACCTTGCCCTGATACTGAATATCATATTTATCCTGGGGATTTTATCCGCCTTCAATGCCACACTCACACTACCGGGTATTGCCGGTATTGTGCTTACCATTGGTATGGCGGTGGATGCGAACGTGCTGATATTTGACAGGATCAGGGAGGAGTTGCGCGCCGGCAAGACTTTAAGGGCCTCGATCGACAATGGGTATTCCAATGCGATGAGCGCCATTATTGATGCGAACGTAACCACATTCTTTGTAGCTGTAATTCTCTACAGTTTTGGTATGGGGCCGATTAAAGGCTTTGCTATTACTCTGATGGCAGGTATTGTGTCATCACTGTTTAGTGCTATTGTGATTACCCGTGTGATTGTTGATTACCTCACACGAGATAAAACAGCAAAAGTAAGCTTCGGCTAAACCAGAAATTTAAAGCATAAAAGGAGATTATTATGAGATGGTTTGAAACACCAAATTTTGACTTTATCAGAGCCCAGCAGATTATGTATTTGGTATCGGG
>SLAU01000087.1 GCA_007126675.1 Balneolaceae bacterium | reverse complement strand
TATGCCGTTGTTGAAGCGAAACGGAAGCTTGAAGACGCCAGGTAAGAAGTAAGGTAATGAGTATCAGAACAGAAAGATTAGGTTCAGTAATACAGAAAGATCTCGGAGAAATTCTTCAGAGAAATTATCAACCCTCCGGCACTTTTATTACAGTAACACAGGTCCGTGTAACACCTGATTTGTCGATTGCCAAAGTATATTTGAGTGTGTTTTCACAAAGCCGCGATCCAAATTCAGTGTACCAGTTTATTGATGATCACCAGGATGAAATCCGGTACGAACTTGCTTCTAAAATAAAAAATCAGGTCCGAAGAATACCTGAACTTCTTTTCTTTGAGGATGATACATCCCAATATGTAAACAAAATGGAAAAGCTGTTTAATAAGGTAAAAGAGCAGAGAAAAGAAGGATCTGACGAAGAGAACTGAACATGGCAAAAAAAGCCATCCCGCCCAAAGAGTTGCCTGTCTGCGATAAAAATACTTACACTTCTTTTGATGTAGAAAATTTCCAGTCCGGATCTGTCATATTGATCGATAAACCACTTGAATGGACAAGCTTTGATGTGGTTAAATACATCAGAAACAGAATCAAAGTTAAGAAAGTGGGTCATGCAGGCACTCTCGATCCACTGGCCACAGGCTTGCTGATTCTATGCAGCGGCAAAGCTACTAAGTCAATATCTATGCTACAGGGCATGGAAAAAGAATATATAGCAGACATCAGGTTTGGTGCATCAACTCCCAGCTACGATGCTGCTCTTGAACCGGATGAAAATGCTGAATTTGGTCATCTGACGGAGAATGTGATCAGAGAAGCTATTGAAAAGGATTTTACCGGAGAGATCATGCAAAAGCCACCCATTTTTTCGGCCATTAAAATGAAGGGCGAGCGGTTATATAAAAAAGCAAGAAGGGGTGAGGAAGTTGAAATTGCTGCTCGGCCCGTACAGATTTATGAAACAGAGATTTTAGATTGTAATCTTCCGGATCTAAAAATCAGAATTCGTTGTGGAAAAGGAACCTATATACGATCTTTTGCACACGACCTTGGCCTCACGTTGGGCAGCAGGGCCTATCTTGCGGGATTAAGGCGTACAAAAACCGGAAGTTATACAGTTTCTGATGCACTTTTACCCATTCAGTTTAATTCTAAAATAACCTGATTATGGCTTCACTTGTTTTTCTTAAAGATGTTGAACGTTATGATAACACAGTACTTACTGTTGGTACATTTGACGGGGTTCATGCCGGCCATAAAGTTTTGATCAATTCTGTTCTCGACAAAGCAAAAGTAAAATCGGCACGCAGTGTAATAGTAACCTTTGATCCGCACCCAAGAGAAATAATCAATCCCGGTGATTCCGGCATCAAATTATTAAGCAGCCTCGAAGAAAGAAGAGAACTGCTGGCCGATCTGGGAATTGATCTTATGGTAGTTATTCCTTTCGACCGGGATTTTTCACTGTTAACATCAAAAGAGTTTGTCAAAGATATTATTTGGAAAAAAATTGGTGTAAGCGAATTTGTAATCGGATATGATCATCAATTTGGAAAAGACAGGGAAGGCTCTATTGATACGGTTCAGAATTTGGGCAAAGAGCTTGGATTTGACGCTCACGTTGTATCAAAACAGGAGATTGAAAATCGCACAGTAAGCAGTACGCTTATCAGGAATACACTTCAAAAAGAGGGCAATGTAAAATTAGCGGCAAAATTTTTGGAACGTAACTATCTGCTGAATGGAACGGTTGTTCATGGCGATAAGAGAGGAAAAAAAATCGAATATCCCACTGCCAACATCCAGCCGGAAAGCAAAAGGAAAGTAATTCCGAAGCATGGAGTTTATGCAGTTTGGACGCGTGTGAATGATCAATACTTTGCTTCGATGATGAATATTGGAGTCCGACCAACCTTTAACGGTGATAAAACAACACTTGAAGTACATATCTTTTCATTCGATAGGGATATATATGGAAAAAATGTGCAAGTTCAGTTCGTGGATCGTATCCGTGATGAACAGGAATTTGAGGGTATAGAACATCTTAAAACTCGTTTGCAAAAAGATGAAGATGCTGCAAAAGAGATTTTAAATAACACGTCACCAGATATTGCAAAACAAGCGAAATAAGCGTATTTTTAGAAGCTGTAAACCGATAGAACATTTATAAATTTAGAAATGAGCATAAGTAAGGAAAAAGTAAAAGAAATTGTAACTAAGCACGGCGAATCGGAAGAAAATACCGGTACACCTGAAGTACAAATTGGACTGCTAACTGAAAAAATTAATCACCTGACTCAGCATTTGAGCGATAACAAAAAAGATCACTCTTCCAGAAGAGGACTTTTGAAGATGGTTGGTAAAAGAAGAAGACTGCTCAATTATCTGCGTGACAAAGATATTGAAAAATACCGTTCTTTAATTAAAGAATTAGGTATCAGAAAATAAGGCTTTTCGAAAGGCACGTATCTAAGTACGTGCCTTTTTTGTATATATCAATGCCGGGTTGCTATTCTCCCGGCAACTAACAACCTATCCTGAATAGCAGCAATACAAATAAAAGAAAAAAGACAATAATGAAAGAAGATTTTAAAAGTGTAGAATTTGCACCCGGCAAAACAATATCGGTTGAAACCGGAAGATTGGCTAAGCTGGCCGATGGTGCAGTAATGGTACGAATGGGCGATACAATGGTACTTTGTACTGTAGTTAGCGCCAAAGATGCAAAACCGGGACAGGATTTTTTCCCGCTTGTAGTTGACCTAAGAGAAAGCTTTACAGCCGGTGGCAAATTCCCCGGTGGATTTTTGAAAAGAGAAGGCCGGCCTTCTGATGGTGAAACACTTGCAAGCAGGTTAATCGACAGAAGCCTTAGGCCATTATTCCCTGAAGGCTACTATAACGATACACAAGTTATCTGCCAAGTATTTTCATCTGACGGGCAGAATGAAGCAGATGTACTTGGAGCCATCGGTGCTTCAGCTGCGTTTCATATCTCGGATGTTCCATTCGACGGCCCCATGGCCCAGGTGAAAGTCGGGCGTATTGACGGTGAGTTTGTGATCAATCCAACGATCGATGAGCTAAGTAAAAGCGATATGGACATGATTGTAGCCGGAACCAAGAGCAGCGTGATTATGATTGAAGGCGAGATGAGCGAGATCAGTGAAGCAGAAATGCTTGATGCGATTAAAACTGCTCACAAATCAATTGCTAAGCTCTGTGAATTCCAGGAAGAACTTCGAAATGAGTATGGTGCTGAAAAACGCGAGTTTACCGCACCGGAAGTGAACGAAACACTGAAACAAAAAGTGGAAGAAGTTGCCGGTAATAAAGTAAAAGAGGTTGTTGGTATTGGCCTTGGTAAAGAAGATTACAACAATAAACTTCGTGAACTGAAAAATGAAGTAATTGAAGAGATTACTTCTGAAGAAGAGTATGAAGATGCTGCCGGTGAAGTAGCAGGATTCTTCGAAAAAATTGAAAAGCGTGAACTGCGCAATATGATCCTTGAGAAAAAGCGCCGTATCGACGGACGCTCACCCGAAGATATCCGGGATATCTGGACACAGGTAGGATATCTTCCACGTGCACATGGTTCATCAATCTTTAGCCGAGGCGAAACTCAGGCTCTTTGCTCTGTAACACTGGGTACAAAGAAAGATGCGCAGAGTGTGGATACACTTTTCCATGAGGACGACAAACTGTTTATGCTGCACTACAACTTCCCGCCCTTTAGTGTGGGAGAAGCAGGATTTATGAGAGGCCCCGGCCGTCGCGAGATTGGCCACGGACACCTTGCCGAGCGTGCTATTAAAATGGTACTTCCCGATTTTGAAAACTTCGGTTATGTGATCAGGGTACGCTCCGATATTCTCGAATCAAACGGATCCTCTTCGATGGCATCCGTTTGTGGTGGCTCTATGGCGCTGATGGATGCAGGTGTACCTCTTCCAAAGCCGGTAGCCGGTATTGCAATGGGAATGATTGTAGGCGATAACAACACCGTAGTACTTTCTGATATCCGTGGCGAAGAAGATTTCATGGGCGATATGGACTTCAAAACTGCAGGTACTGCTGATGGTATCACAGCCACTCAAATGGATATGAAAGTGCAGGGCATCAGCTTCGAGGTTATTGAAGAGGCGCTTGCACAGGCTCATACAGGACGTATGCATATTCTCGAAAAAATGGCCGAAACGATTTCAACTCCGCGAGAAACGCTATCAGAATATGCACCACAGTTCGTTAATATGACGATTGACGGCGACAGTATTGGCGCGGTAATTGGTCCTGGCGGTAAAGTAATTCAGACACTGCAGAAGGAAACCGAAACAGAGATCTGGATTGAAGAGGATGAAAGCGGAAAAGGACAGATTACCATTTCTGCTGACAGCCTTGAAAAAGCTGAAAATGCTAAAAAACGAATCCAGGCAATTGCAGGTCAGCTTGATGAAGGGGCTACATATAAAGGCACCGTTAAAGCAATTAAAGAGTACGGAGCATTTGTAGAAATTGTACCCGGAAAAGAAGGTTTGCTGCATATTTCTGAACTGGAGCATGGCCATGTGAAAAAGGTAGAAGATGTCCTCTCCGTGGGCGACCAGGTAGATGTGAAACTGCTGAAAGTAGAACACGGCGGAAAACTTCGCCTTTCAAGAAAAGCGCTCTTACCAGAGCCTGAACAAGGCGAGTAAGAGTTTTTCAAAAAAACTTAAAGAGCGCCTTCCAAACAGAGGGCGCTTTTTTTGTGTTATTAAAAAACTCCGCGAAAATCTGCGAACTTTCTGCGTTAATCTGCGAGAAACACTACTCTGAAATATTCATTATTTCCGGACTATTTTCTCGCAGAGTCGCGCTAATGTTTCGCTGAATTAAAAAATTATCGAATGCAATCAACCGAATCGATTACTCAAATCAAAAAATCCACACTGCCAAACGGGCTTAAAATTGTCACCGAGAATATTGACAGTGTAAAAAGCATTTCAGCCGGTATCTGGGTAAAAACCGGCAGCAGAAATGAATCGGTCGAGCTGGCAGGGATTACCCATTTCCTCGAGCATATGCTTTTTAAAGGAACTGAGAAACGTTCTGCTTATGACATAGCACTCAGTATGGAATCTGTAGGCGGTTACCTGAACGCATTTACATCAACCGAATATACCTGCTACTTTGCACGCTGCCTCGATACTAAACTGGTGCAGGCGATGGATGTGTTAAGTGACATGATCCGCAATTCGCAGTTTCCGGAAGAGGAACTCGAAAAAGAGAAAAAAGTAGTGCTCGAAGAAATGAAGATGTATCGCGACAGTCCCGATGATTACGTGTTCGAGATGTTTAGCAGTCAGGTGTTTGATGGCCATCCAATAGGCAGGCCTATAATTGGCTACGAAGAAACCGTATCCTCTTTTACAAGGCATAACTTGTTCGATTACATGGAAAAACGCTACCGTCCTGATAATCTGCTTGTGGCAGTTGCGGGCAACGTGAATCACAACGAAGTGGTGAGCCTTGTTGAACAATTGATGGATATTGAAAATAATGGTTCAACAGAAAATGAGGAACAACCGCTTACTGAGTATAGTGTTTCAAAGCAGGAAGCATCTAAAGCAATTGAGCAGACCCATATGATTCTGGGGCGTCGCGCTCTTAACTACGATCATCCTGATAAATATTTATTGTTGCTGGCAAATACGGTGCTTGGAGGCGGAATGAGCTCACGGCTTCATCAAAACATCCGTGAAAAATATGGGTATTGTTATTCCATTGGGCCGTTCAACCAATCATACACCGATTCCGGTCTATTTGGGGTGTACATCGGGACAGATAAAGACTACGTTTCGCATGTACGTGAATTGATCACAAAAGAGTTTGAGCGGATGCAGAACGAGATGGTTGGCGAAAAAGAGTTGAGCGAAGCTAAAGCCCAGCTGAAAGGAAAACTGCTGCTCTCGCAGGAAAATACCAGCAACCGGATGACAAGGCTTGCTAAAAGCGAGCTTTACTTCAATCGTTTTATTTCACTAAATGAACTGGTTGAAAATATTGATGCGGTTTCCCGCGAAGATCTTCTTAATTTCTCGCATAAATTTTTTGGCGTAAAACAATTTTCAGAAACACTTTTGCTGCCTGAGAAGTGAACAGGGCGTGAAACGAAAAGTCCCCCTTCGAAGGGGGAGGGCTGCCCGAACGAATGTGAGGACAACCAGGAGGATGTTTGGTGTTTCACTTCTGAGACTCTTTTCATCCCCCCAATCAAAACGCTGAACGCGTTTCGATATCCCCCCTTCGAAGGGGGACCTTAGTAACCAAATATTTTACACAGAATTCGAATCACAACATGACCTACATAAACCAGCTATTAAACCACGAAAACGAAACCGTAACCCTGAAAGGCTGGGTGTACAACAGCCGAAGCAGTAAAGCGCTTCATTTTATTGAGCTGCGTGACGGAACCGGGCTTTGCCAGTGTATTATTGCCCTGGATGATGTGGGAGAGGAGTTGTTTGAAGCAGCCGGTACTCTGAAGCAGGAGAGCTCCGTTGAGATTACCGGTAAAGTGGTTAAAGATGAGCGGAGCGTTGGAGGTTATGAATTGCATGCCTCAGACCTTAAGGTGATTCAGGTAGCAGAGAACTACCCGATTACACCAAAAGATCATGGTGTGGAATTCCTGATGGAGAATCGTCACCTGTGGCTTCGAAGCCAGCGCCAGTGGGCGGCAATGCAGGTGCGCAGTTCCATTCAGTTTGCGATTCATAAGTTTTTCAGGGAAGAAGGTTTCATCCAGATGGATGCGCCGATTTTTACCGGCAATGCCGCTGAGGGAACTACTACACTTTTTGAAACCGATTACTTTGAAGAGAAGGCATACCTGACGCAGTCTGGCCAGCTTTATGGTGAAGCCATGGCGATGGCACATGGAAAGATCTACACATTCGGCCCCACATTTCGCGCGGAAAAAAGCAAAACTCGCCGTCATCTTACAGAGTTCTGGATGATTGAACCAGAGATGGCATTTTACGATCTGAACATGAATATGGAGCTTGCCGAAAAAATGTTGAAGTATATCGTGAACTATATACTAGAGCATAACCAAAAAGAACTGGATATTCTTGAGAGAGACACTGCATCGCTCCAAAATGCAGTTGATAAACCGTTTAAGAGAATCTCGTATAGTGATGCTGTTGAACAGCTTAAAAGTGATGAAACAACCAACATGCTGGATTCAATGAAAGAGGAGCGTGAAAAGGAACTTGCAGAGATCAAGAAGGAGCTCGAAGAGATTAAGAAAGAGCATGGGTCAGCCAAAAAGTGGAGAAAAGCACAGATCGATCAGAGAATCAAGGAGATCCATGCACGAATTGATCAGATAGAAGAGGATCTTCGAAACATTCCGGTCTGGAAGGAATCTGCTTCGAATTTTGAGTGGGGCAATGATTTTGGAGGAAGCGATGAAACGATTCTCACCATGCAGTACGACACTCCCGTAATGGTACATCGCTACCCGGCTGAAGTAAAAGCGTTTTATATGAAGCGGGACCCTGAAGATGAGAAACTGGCACTTGCACTTGACGTTCTTGCCCCGGAAGGATATGGCGAAATTATCGGCGGCAGCCAGCGGGAGGATAACCTGGATACGTTGCTAGAGAGAATTAAAGAGCACGATCTGCCGGAAGAGGTATTCAGCTGGTATCTTGATTTAAGGAAGTTCGGTTCTGTTCCTCATTCAGGATATGGACTTGGGTTGGAGCGAACCGTAGCCTGGATCTGCGGCCTCTCACACGTTCGCGAAACGATCCCATTCCCAAGAATGATGGGACGCCTTAGCCCCTGATTTAATACTGTATTCAATAAAGACAGGCCACGAAAACACAAAAACACAAAGTTTGATTTTTTCTTGCGCAGATTGTCTTATCAGTACCTTTAAAAATTCATATTTTTGTGCTTTAGTGGCAGAAAAGAATCGAGCAAAAGTTAATCATCAATTCTCAAGTACGTAGTTTAGATTCTCAGCGCGATCCGCGCCTCCGCGGTTAAAACCCGGGTTCTACGCCCAGCTCTTTACTATACCTTTCAAGAAGCTCTTTTTTATAAGGCAGTAATTCCCCGTTTCGACCGGTTACTATATCAGCCACAATCCGGTTGCTGAAAAGGAAAGTAGCTGTTTCCTGGCCATAGTCGCGTTCAATCAGTTCTTTAACCGGGTCAAAAAATTTCTGTTTGGCTTCACGGATCTGTTTCTGCTCCTCACGGATTTCTTTCATTTTCTCTTTTGAGGGCTTTTTAAATGCGGGCTCAGAGTCCGATAATCCCATTTTTTCTGCTTCTTTATACGACTCGTTTAGTATTTCTTCCAGTTTGTTTTGTGTACGCTTGTTCTTTACACCACTGAAAATTCCTTTGGTATTTGTAAACTGTGAAACTTTCTCAGGATCATTAATCAGTTGCTGCATTACTT
>SLAU01000184.1 GCA_007126675.1 Balneolaceae bacterium | reverse complement strand
TGACCGCTGAAACTGTGCAGGGAAGCGAAGTGTCTATTTCTGTCAGTGATTATGGAGTTCGGATTGATGATGCATCCGTAGCTCAAGCGGATGTGGAAGCAACAAATGGTGTTGTTCATGTGATTGACAGTGTTATACTGCCAAATATGGAGCAAGAATCATCCGGTTACTGATTCTTTAAAAAAGTCAGACTCAATAAAAAAAGCCACGCAAAAATGCGTGGCTTTTTCTTTGTTAATGATAAAAAGATGAATCTTTAAGGATCCAGCACATTTTCAATTCTTCGTTCAATATCATTCAGATGCGCAAGTGTTGCACGGTCTGAAATTCGATTTTTAGCTCTTTCAGTATCACGCTGAATAATTTCGAGCTGCTCACGAACCATTGCGCGAATATCTGACTGGCTCACGTTGATCTGAGTCCATCCCAGAAACTGCCTCCACTGAGCCGGTACGGTTTGTACCTCTTCTGTCATTAAAAACTCCATTCGCTCCACATACGCACGCTGAAGGTTTCTTCTGTACACACTGATTGCAGATGATGAGTTTAGTTCTGTCCAGATCGCTTCACGGACATCATCCATGAACTCATAAGGTGAATAAACTTCATCATTTGAGCGAACTTCATATTCGATCAGTCGTGCAATTCGCTGCGGATCTAACAGGGTATTCAGCACACTTACCTGACGGCCGCGCATACTATCCACAAAATCCGATTGATTTACACGATCAAGAATTTCACTGTTCACAATCCATGAAGGATCACTGAATGCGTGTGTTTTCAGGAATTCCATCGCTTCTTTTTGTTGTGCTTTTGGAACAGCCTCATAAACCACACCTTCCTGGTCATACGTTTTATGATTTTCGAACACACCGCCAATATTTAAAGCAACGTGCCCCATGTAGCGGTTCCACTGCACAAGAATCTGGCCATATAGTTCATCAAGTTCTGAGAAGTCTTCGCCATCCTGGCGTGTCCACTCAATCAGATTGTCGGTAATTTCCTGAAGATTTGCTAATCCATAGTGGCTGGCTCTCATGTTATCGTCGCCCAGAGCTTCACGCTGAGATCTTGGGTCAATCGGGTTACCTGTTTGCCTGCCATAAAAGAATCGCGGATCATCAGCGCGTTCGGTGGTCCATTCGTGTAGAATTTCTTCCTGCTGTTCCAGTGGCATATCACCAAACCAGGTGTATCCCCACTTGATTGCCCACTTATCATAAGGCCCAACTCTCGGGAAAAAGTTGGTTACACCGTCGCCGGGTTGTGCAATGTAATTAAACCTTGCATAATCCATGATAGATGCGGCTGTTCCATGGTTATCAGTGAAGGTTGGAGACCGCAGAGAATCAACAGGGGTGGCGTGACTTGATCCCCAGTTATGAGGCAATCCAAGTGTGTGGCCAACTTCATGAGCTGATACAAAACGTATCAGTTCACCCATTACGTCATCTTCGAACTGAACAGCCCGTGCTTCTTCGTTAGCTGCTGCAGTTTGAACGAAATACCAGTTTCTGAGAAGCCGCATCACATTGTGATACCAGCCAATTGCAGAAGTCATGATTTGTCCGGAACGAGGATCATGCACATGAGGGCCGAATGCATTTTGGATGGGTGATGCAAAATACCTGATTGTTGGATACCTGACATCCTCAAGACTGAAATCGGGATCATCTTCGGGTGCCATTTTTCCGTAGATAGCATTTTTAAATCCGGCTGCTTCAAATGCAACCTGCCAGTCATCCACTCCCTGAATCAGCCATTCACGCCATTCTTCAGGTGTTGCAGGATCAATGTAGAAAATGATCGGCTCTTCCGGTTCAACAAGTTCACCGCGAAGGTATGCTTCAGGATCTTTTGGAACCAGTTCCCAACGAGTAATATGACTAACAGGTTTTGCGCGATGCTCTTCGGTGCCGTAATCAACCTGATTAGCTGTGAAGTATCCTACTCTTGCATCCGGCCGGCGCCGTTCCATCGGGTCTTCCGGCAATAAAATCATACTGTGATTAAACTCAAGAGTAATCGTATTTGCATCAGAGTTGGATGGGGGGCTGCCCGCTTCATACGTTAAAATATGCCGAGCTTCCACGTTTTCGGGGAATGCCCGGATTGACTCGATGAAGGTTCTGTTGCCATCAACACGGCGAACCTGAAACCGCTGTCTGAAGCTTTGCTGTAAACCAATTGCAGGTACATCAGTAGTAAAAAAGTTTGAGATATCGATGATGCTTCCTGTGGTATCTTCATTAAATGCCTTGATATCGAACGAAGCAATAATGGGTTCGAAGTTTGAATTTACCACAGCTTCATAGACCGGAAGCGTGTCGCTTGCCGTATTGCTGAATGAAACGCGCCGCAGCAGAATTTTTTTATCACGTTTTTCCCAGCGTAGTACCTGGTTATTGTTGCGCATGCCGCCATAATTGATGCCGTCGGCTGTGCGGGCAATACGCGATACCATCAGCATTTCCCGTCCTAAAACGTCATCAGGAATTTCATAATAGTATGTATCGTCATCTTTGTAGACGGTGAATAAACCTTCATCTTTTTCGAAGTCATCTTTAATAACTTCACTGAAAGGTTTTATATCATTATTTGCGCCAGGTGCCATCGCTCTTCTGTCAGCGGGCGCATCAGGAGCTGTATCTTCAGCTGATCTGAATAATCCACAGCCGGAAACAAGTAACGCCGATAACAAAAGTGTAAAAAGTATCTTTAGATTTGATTGATAGTACATATAGTGTGTTATTGTTATTGAATTTAACAGGTATCAAAGTCGCCGTAATCCATCACTCATTCAAGTTAAAATATCCGGCGATTGTAAAATGATGATAACAGTACTTACGAAGAGGTTTATCAGATGTTATGATAAACTTATGAGTACTTCAGAATGTTGAAAATCGAAACACACTAAAAAGTTTTAAATAATGAAGTCAAAAAAAGTAGAGTTTAAAGGGTCGCTTGGGGAAAAGCTTGCCGGACGCATTGATTATGCAACTACTAAAAAAGAAGCCGGTACCGCATTGTTTGCTCACTGCTTTACCTGCTCAAAAAATTTAAAAGTGGTAGGTCATGTCACGAAATCCCTGGCTGAAAGAGGGTACACTACTCTAAGGTTTGATTTTACCGGTCTTGGCCAGAGCGAAGGTGATTTTGCGAATACAAATTTTTCTTCAAATGTTGAAGACCTGGTGGCAGCCGGTAATTTTATGTCTGAAGAGATGATAGCACCTAAACTGCTAATCGGCCATTCACTGGGTGGTGCGGCAGTTATTCAGGCAGCTTCAAAGCTTGAGTCGGTAAAGGCAGTCGCAACGATCGGCGCGCCGGCTGATCCGGAACATGTGAAGGAAAATTTTGGTGTAAAACTAAAAGAGATTGAAGAAACCGGCGAAGCTACTGTAAGTCTTGCCGGACGCGAATTTAAAATTAAAAAACAATTTCTGGATGATTTAAGGCAATCGAATGTAAATAAACATATCTCTAATTTAGGAAGGGCTTTACTGGTTATGCATGCACCGCTCGATAAAACAGTTGGAATCGATAATGCGGCAAGACTTTACAGTAAGGCGAAACATCCAAAAAGCTTTATATCACTTCACGAAGCCGATCACCTGCTTACCAGTGAAACATACAGCCGGTATGCAGGAAAACTTATCGCGCAGTGGAGTGAAATTTATATATAAATCGTTGATAGAACTATAATTACAACCTAACTCATATTGTACCCATGAAAAAATTACTCTCAATTTTTGTAATAATGGGTCTTGCAGCCTGTGCAGACCATGAAACTCAAAACCATAATTCAGCAGATTTTCCCGAATTTGAAGAACTTGTAGCTGTGATACACCCAACGGAAGGAAGTGAAGTTAACGGGGTTGTCCGCTTTATACCTTATCCTGATGGAATTCGTGTTATAGCTGAAGTTCATGGATTAGACCCGAATAGTGCACATGGTTTTCACATTCATGAATTTGGAGATTGTACCGCACCGGACGCATTGTCTGCAGGAGGACATTTCGATCCGCATGATAAGCCCCACGCAGGTCCGGATGATGAAGAACGCCATGCCGGAGATATGGGAAATATCATTACTGATGAAAACGGATCCGGCGAAGTTGATTATGTGGATAATGTTATTTCGTTCACGGGATTTGATTCAATTCTCGGAAGAGGTGTGGTAGTTCATGAAGGTGAAGATGACCTTGAATCTCAGCCTGTAGGCGACGCCGGTGCGCGTCTTGGATGTGGCGTGATCGGAGTTGCACAAATATAACCACTTTTTGCTTTATTATCGTTTTGCGAAAAGCCTGCACATCTTAATGCAGGCTTTTCTATTTTAATAAGAAAACCAATAATGATTTTGAGAATTACCGGTTTTCTGCTATTGCTCTTGTTTCCTTACAGTATCTTTGCTCAATCATCTCCAATAGTTGGACAGTGGACGGGTGCTATCAACATTCAGGGACAGGATCTAAACATCTCCGTGATGTTTACATCTTCAAACGGGGAAGTGGATGGTGTGCTCGATATTCCTCAGCAAAACGCCTTTAACCTGCCCGTTGATGTTCCTTACCTATCTGCTGACTCTGTGCATTTTGAATTTCAGACCGGAATGGGAGTTGCCTCATTTCACTCATTGATAGATCAGCCTGTGCCCAACGAATTGAAGGGAGTATTTAAACAAAGCGGAATGGAGTTTCCGTTTTATCTTGAAAGAGAATTGGCTGATGCAGAAACTTCTATCCTTTCTGAGCTTGAACAGGTCATATCCGTTGATTTAGATACTCACACACTTACGGGAAATTTGGTAACTCCGGATGAAGCCGAAAATATTTTAATTATCCTGGCCAGCGGCAGCGGATCGCAGGACCGGAATAGTGGCGTTGCCGGTTTTGAAGTTTTTAAGGAAATTGCAAAAGAATTATCAGATGCCGGTTACAGTAGTTTCCGGTTTGATGACAGGGGAGTTGGTGAATCTTCAGGTGAGCCGGATGCAACTCTTCAGGAACTTGGCGATGACTTGACCGGACTGGTGAACTATTTCAGGGAAGAATTGGGGCAGTTTCAAAAGATCTTTATACTCGGCCACAGCCAGGGAGGAATCACCGGCGGATTAGCTGCAAAACAGTCAGCGGTTGACGGACTTATTTTGATGGCAGCGCCTGTATTATCAGGTGACGAAATTATTCTTGAACAGATTCGTCAAATTTCAGCATACCAGGAAATTCCGGATGAAATTGTGGAACAGAACCTGATTTTTCAGAAAGCGATTTATGAGGCCGTCAGAACCGGTGAAGGCTGGTCTGAACTTGAAGAAGACCTTACTGAAAGACTGAAATCACAAATTGACGAACTGCCAGAACAGCAGCGGGAAGCGCTTGGTAACCTTGATGATTTTGTTGCCGGCCAGGTGGCAAGGCAGCTGAGCGGAGCAAAAACGCGCTGGTTTAAATCCTTTATCGAAACCGATCCTGCAGAAGTTTATGCTGAGCTGGATATCCCGATGCTTGCAATTTTTGGAGAGAAAGATATACAGGTGGCGGCTGAGACGAACAGTGAAGCACTGAATGATTTAAACAGAGAAAATTTACAGATAAAAACTATACCCGAAGCTAACCATCTGTTTCAACTAGCAAACACCGGAATGCCGGGAGAGTATGGTATTTTGGATAAAGAGTTTGCGGAAGGTTTTGTTGAAGCGATTGTAGAGTGGTTAAGGGCGCAGAGTTAGCCCTCATCCCTGTCCCTTCTCCCGCGGGAGAAGGGGACTCCTTTTCTGGCTTTCAAATTAGAATCTTTTTTTAAGTTATACACCAATTTTTTTAGTGTTTTCAGAACTTCATCAAGATCATTTTCTACTTCTTCGTTTTTAAAACGAATCGTTGTATATCCAAATTTGGAAAGATATTTATCGCGCTCAGTATCATATTTCTTTTGATAATCATCTTCATGATACTCACCGTCTATTTCAATTAGCAGCTTTATATCATGGCAGTAAAAATCTGCTATAAACTCCATTAACGGATGCTGTCTCCGAATTTTCAGGTTTAAAAAACGTCTGTCACGAAGTTTTTCCCAAAACAAAGTCTCCGCTTTTGTCATCTCCTTTCTCAATCTTTTCGCATTTTTAAAAAGGTAGTGTTCAGCTCCCGCATGTAAAGGAAATTTTGGAGTTCTCTCATCATCCATTTTACAATCATTCTAAATTCAATATTTGATTTGAATAAAAAAATGAATTCAGAATTTGAAATCAAATTTGGACATTGCCACTCACTCTTGATAGTCTATTTTTCTCGACATTCTATTTCAAAGTCCCCTTCTCCCAGAAAAGGGAGAAGGGACAGGGATGAGGGATTATTCTGATTTCCAGCTCTTCATTCTATTCCTGATCACCGTATCCAGTTTGTCCACTGATACACGCTCCTGCTCCATATCATCACGGTAACGGATGGTCACCGTGTTGTCCTCAAGACCATCAAAATCTACAGTGATACAGAAGGGCGTACCTGCTTCATCCTGCCGGCGATAACGCTTGCCGATGGAACCGGATTCGTCATAGAGCACTGTAAAATCTTCTTTCAGGTTCTTTTCAATCTTGAATGCGAGTTCTTTTAGTTCCGGTTTCTTCACCAGCGGGAATATTCCAACTTTGGTGGGAGCCAGTTTCGGGTGCAGTTTCAGAACAGTTCGGCTGTCGCCATCCACTTCTTCTTCGCGATAAGCATCGCACAGCGCCATCAGCGTGCAGCGGTCCAGTCCGATAGAGGTTTCTACCACATACGGGATGTATCTTTTCTGCTCTTTTTGATCAAAGTACTCCATTTTCTTACCGGAGTATTCCTGGTGCCGCGATAAGTCAAAATCAGTGCGGTTATGGATTCCCTCCACTTCCTGCCAGCCGATCGGGAAATTAAACTGAATATCAGCCGCCGCGCGAGCATAATGCGCAAGTTTGTCGTCAGGGTGCGGAGCCACTCTCAGGTTTTCTTCCCTGATTCCCAGGCTCTTAAACCATTCGAGCCGGGTGTTGAGCCATTCTTCATAGCTTTTTTCATCTTCGCCCGGCTGAACAAAATATTGCATTTCCATCTGCTCAAACTCCCTCATGCGAAATACAAACTGCCGTGCCACAACCTCATTTCTGAATGCTTTGCCAACCTGCGCAATACCGAATGGAATCTGAACGCGGGCGGTATCCAGCACATTTTTATAATTCACAAAAATACCCTGAGCGGTTTCCGGGCGCAGATAAATGGCGTCATCATCATCTTTTGATGTAGCCCCGTAATGTGTTTTAAACATCAGGTTAAACTGGCGCACTTCGGTCCAGTCAAATGCACCTGATTCGGGTGCTTTAATTTCCTCTTCCATGATGATATCATACAGATCCTCACAAAGACCTTTCCGCGTGCCGGTAGTATCCAGTTTTTGCTGAAGTTCATCGGCCTTATCACTTTTACCCTTATCACGCAGTTTCTGAATGTGCTGTTCAATCAGCATATCCGCGCGATACCGTTTTTTAGATTGTTTATCATCAATCATCGGGTCGTTAAACCCTTCAACGTGCCCGCTTGCTTCCCACACTTTTGGATGCATGAAAATTGCCGCATCCACACCAACAATATTGTCATGGGTTTGCGTCATAGCTTTCCACCAGGCATCACGGATGTTACGCTTCAACTCCACGCCAAGCGGTCCGTAATCATAAACAGCTGAAAGCCCTCCGTAAATCTCGGATGATTGAAAAATAAAACCTCTTGCTTTCGAAAGGGAAACAATTTTGTCGAGTGAATCTAATTGCTTAACGGACATTTATCTGCTGCGTAATTTTTAAAATTTTGTTTGAAGTATGAACTCTGATTATTAAGAGTTGCAAAGATAGGAAAAATATGGCCATTGATGAACCGATTGTATGATACATTCCTTATTTTAGTCCTCGCAAAATATCTCTGCTTGTAAGGTGATAATTACACAGTGAAATTAAATGAGATTTGAAGTTGAGTGATCAGAGTGATTTCAGAATATTCACTCTGTAACTTACCGGATAATCCGGTGGATTTAATACCCCGAACAAAGTATAATTTTTAAACAATCATTTTAGAATGCCAGGTTTTAATGTAGGTATCCTTGGCGCTACAGGCGCTGTGGGGCAAAAGTTTATACGTTTATTACAAGATCATCCATGGTTTAAAATCACCGCTTTGGGAGCCTCAGAGCGATCGGCCGGGAAAAAATATCAGGAAGCTGCAAACTGGATTGAAGCTGTATCAATGCCGGATTCTGTTAAGAATATTGTAGTAAAAAACTGTGAGCCGGATGAATTCACAGATGTGGATTTTGTTTTTTCCGGGATGGATGCATCCGTGGCAGGGGAGATCGAGAGAGCATTTGCCGAATCCGGAATTCCGGTGATCAGTAATGCGAAGAATTTCAGGACTGATCCGGCTGTGCCGCTTCTCGTGCCCGAAGTAAATCCCGATCACAT
>SLAU01000266.1 GCA_007126675.1 Balneolaceae bacterium | reverse complement strand
TTCCAGGCGGAACGCCGTTTCCAGCACCGTCCCGTCAGCCCCAACAGGCAGAAAGTCCGCATATCCTTTACTTACATCACAACCTACAAGTAGTTTATTGTTCATAAGCAGCTCATTTAATTTGTGAGTATTTAATCAATAAAAAAGATCAAGCATCGTTCACCCTTATAGATTCACGGCATCAAGTGCCAGGTTATACCACGAACTCAACTTGACAAAGGAGAATCTCTCTGCCGGCATCAAGTGCCAGGGGACATGTCCTCCTTATTGCCAAGTTGCCAATTATTTGTGTAAAATCAATGTATAAGGGAAATAGGGTGAGTCAGAAGAAAAAATCTAAATTATTTAAGCGAAATTCGATGAATTATACCTTTTGGGACAGCCTCAATTGGAAATAGCCCGCCAATTCATTGGCGGGTTGGCGTAAGCCAAAAATATAAAACCCCGAAGGGGGAAATTAAAACAAGTTGATTTCAGAATTTCCGGGAAAGTACAACAGGAATTAATTCGATTATTCGGTGAATGAAATATCATTTATGAAAAAGCATTGTCAGAGCTCAGGTACAACACCCACTCTCCTTCTCACCCCCTCCCTGCCCTCCGTAGTTTCAACGAAGGCGGGCCTGCCCTCCGTAGTTTTAACGCAGGCGGGCCTGCCCTCCGTAGTTTCAACGAAGGAGGGACCCACTCTCAAATACTACTTATTCATCGAAATCAAAAACTCCTCATTATTGCGCGTGCCTTTCATCTTATCAAGCAGAAATTCCATCGCTTCATATGCGTTATGCTGATTCAGGTATCTTCGCAACAACACCACTTTTTCTCTCTCTTCATCCGGCACGATGAGTTCTTCGCGTCGTGTACCGCTCTTAAACACATCAATCGCGGGGAATATCCGTCTTTCGGCGAGGCGGCGGTCGAGAACCAGTTCCATGTTACCGGTTCCTTTGAATTCCTCAAAAATCACATCATCCATACGTGACCCTGTATCCACAAGTGCCGTAGCGATAATGGTTAAGCTTCCTCCATTTTCGATGTTACGTGCGGAACTGAATAGCTGACGCGGTTCTTTGAGTGCTTCAGAATCCACACCGCCCGACATCGTCCGGCCTGAGCCTGATCCTGCAACATTATAAGCCCGGGCAAGCCGCGTGATGGAATCCATCATCAGCAGCACATCATGGCCGCTTTCAACCATTCGCTTCGCTTTTTCAAAAACAATTTCTGACAGGCCAATATGGTTTTCCGGCTTCTCATCAAACGTTGAGGCTACTACTTCGGCATTGGGTACGGTGCGCTGCATTTCGGTAACCTCTTCGGGCCTCTCATCCACCAGCAGCATAATTATTTTCGTCTCAGGATGATTGCGGTTCACCGCATTTGCAATATTCCGCATAATTGTGGTTTTACCGGCCTTTGGCTGGGCAACAATCAAACCACGCTGGCCTTTACCGATCGGAGCAAACAGATCGATCAGACGCGTTGTATATTCCGGCGCTTTATTTTCGAGTTTGTAACGTGCATCCGGGTAAACAGGCATCAGGTCTTCAAAATCACCGCGATTATCCATATCCATCGGTATGCGGCCGTTTACACCCTCAACACGAAGAAGTGCAAAATATCGCTCACCTACTTTTGGCGGACGTATGATGCCGATCACACTGTCTCCCTGGCGCAGCCTGAAACGTTTAATCTGTGAAGGGGATACATAAATATCATCCGGGCTGGCCTTGTAATTGTAATTCACAGAACGTAAAAAGCCATATCCATCAGGTAAAATTTCAAGAGTACCCTCGTTTATCAGGAATTTGCCCAGTTTAGGCTCAATCTCTTCGAGCCGCTCCATAAGAGTCGGGGCATCCGATTCGGGCAGAACATTACTTACGTGCTTTTTATTCTTTTTGTACTGATCCTTTCTTTGTGGACCGCCTGACCTGCCTCTTGAACTCTGTTTATCCCTGCTGCTTTTTTTGCCATCGTCATATGTTTCGATATGTGACTGCTGGCCATACTGAGCACCTTTACTGCCATACTGCGGCTGGGCAGGCTGAGGTTCATCCTGATGCTGATTCTGACCTTTTGATTCAGTGTCAGAATCAGTATTGGAAAAACCGGCAATTCGTTCAATCAAAGCATCCTTACGAAGAGCTGTAACTCCTTTAATACCGAGAGATTTTGCTATTTGTTTAAGCTCTTGAACCGATTTTTTGCGCAACGATTGCAGATCGGCATCTAAGCCATCGGTTTGGTAGTCCGACATAAGATTATAGTCTGTATTCTTGAGTGTTTATCATTTAATAGAACCAGGGCACAAGCAATTAATTTCAATAGTAAGCGCCCCGGATGATGGATAAATTCTGTGAGTGATGTGGAAAGAATTTATTTACTTAGTAGCAGCAATGGCACCCATCCATCGTCTAACTGTTGAGTAAAAGTAAAAACTTCCGCTAAAAATTACTAATTCTGATTTATGCTTTCTAATCCACTCCGCAGGAAGGCTGTCAGTCACCTTTAATAACGTACCGTCCGGAAAATATTTTATCAGTTCATTTACAGCAGCACTCCGTTCAGTATCAAGAGGATAAAGCTGAATAGTGCCTACAGGCTTTAAAATGGCAGAAACTTCATCGTTTAGCTTGTCTTTCATCATGCTTAAAACAAGTGTCCAGTTATTTAAAGGCGATATTTCCTTCATTTGCGAAATAAGTGTTCTCAGTGCATCAGGATTGTGGCTGCCGTCAAAGTACCAGTTCCATTCCGGGTGTAACTTCACAAAATGTGCGTGCAAAGGAAAACGGTTATCCATCTTTTCAATCCCCTCAACAAACTCAGCATCCTTTACAGGCAATGTTTCATTTGTAGTTTGAATCGTTTTATAAGCAACAGCACAATTTACTGTATCAATTATTGGACGATTTTGAGAGTCAATTACCAGTCGTCCGTTTAAAAGTGAAAGTTTATTTTCTGATCTTTTTGGATTTACTTCGCTGTACCTGTGAAGATCTGAACCTGTCTGTTTCGTTTTATTTAGAATAACGGTATTCGCTTCTGCCGGCAGATCACCTGTCACAACCGGTATACCTTCTTTGATTATTCCTGCTTTTTCTGATGCAATTTTTTCAAGAGTATCTCCCAGAATATCAACATGATCTTTACCGATTGATGTGATCACACTCACCATTGGTGTTATGATATTAGTGGCATCCAGTCTGCCTCCCAGACCGGTTTCAATAACCGCTATATCAACTTCTCGCTGATTGAAAAACCAAAATGCGATAGCTGTAGTTATTTCAAAATAAGTCAGTTCAAATTCCTGAACTTTTGATCCGTAATCTCTGAAAAACTGCAACAGCTCCTGATCGGTAATCTGTTTTCCATCAACAAGAAAACGCTCTTTAAGATCAATCAGGTGCGGCGAAGTGTAAAGACCGGTTTTATAACCTGCTGACATATAAACGGATGCCAGCATTCGGCAGACGGTTCCTTTTCCGTTTGTGCCCGAAGCGTGGACTGACTTGAAGCCGTTTTGTGGATTTCCAATCTCTTTACAGAAGCGTTTAATTGTATCGAGAGAAAAGTTTGCCGCAGAAATACCGCGAGAGCCAAACATTGGAATTTGATTCATGAATGAACGCACATCTGCAATTGTCTCAAACTGCAACTTACTCACTCTAAATGTTCTTTTTTATAGGATTCAAAAGCTCTCTCAAGTTCTGTTCTGAAATCAGATGATGTAGAATATTCTTGTCCGTCGATCTCTTTTACCCACCGGATTCCTCGCACACTATTTGTAAGCCAAACCTGATCGGCATCATCAATTTCGGGTGACTGATACTCTCCTTCAAGAATCTCATAAGAGTCCATTCTATTCAGCAGCTTTATAACTACATTCCTCATAATACCCGGCAGAATATCACAAGCTGCTGATGGAGTATAGATCCGGTTTCCTTTTATCCAAAAAATATTTGAAATAGAAGTTTCAGAAATAAAACCGCCTCTGTTTAACATCAATCCGTCATCGCAATCTTTTAATTGAGCCTGCCGAAAAGCCTGCCGGTAGTGCAGCATGTTGCTCAGTTTTAACTCCGGAGGCCTGCAGATAAAAGGAATGGTGCGGGTTGGAACCGTACAAAGATTTACCGGTTCTTCTTTTGCTTTAATGGGCTCTGCAGTTATAATCCGGTCGACTTCCAAATTATCGGGAATTTGATATCCGGCAGGCTCTCTTAAAATTACCTGAATACGAACACGCGCATCTTTATTGGCAAGACCATTTTCTGCGACAAGGCTTCTGATTTTATTTCTTAATTCGTCACTGTTTATCTCATAATCTTCCGGGACACCAAGCCACCTCAGCCCTCTTTGCAGCCGGCCGAAATGTTTATCTAAATGCAAAAACTTTCCGCTGTAACTTCTGAATGTTTCAAAGCAGCCGGCGCCATAATAAACACCTGCTGATATTGCAGATATTTTTACTTCTTCTGCCTCAAAAAGATCTCCGTTTAAAATAGCTTTCATTTTGTCACTCCTGTGATGTAATAGATAGTTTCTTTTACTTTTTGCTCATCTCTGCCAATTTGAACAAAATATACAGAGCCGGAATCATCAAAAAAAATCTGTGACGGAACTCCGGTTGCTTCCAGATCATAAAAAAGCTCGGTTCCGCTCACAATGTGAAAATCGTTTGGATATTCTTCCAGATATTTGCTTACCTGTCCCGGATCATCACGCACAACAGCAGCAATAACCTCAATTCCCGTTTCATCAGCCAGATCCTGAATAAGGTGATTCATCTCAATTGACATCCCCGACCAGGTTGACCAAAAATGGATAAGAAATGGTTTCCCTTCAAATTGCGATAATGCAAGAGAATCCTCAGTTCCAAAGAAGGTTAATTCCATCTCCATGAAATCTTTAGAATGTACATTATCCTTAAAAATATTTTGCTGATTACTGGTATACCTGATTGTGCTGTATACAATTATGATCATTGTAATGATAGCAATCCCAACCATGAACCTGTAAAAGAATTTCTGCTCTAATCGCACTTTATAAATCTGTTAATTTTCTTGTGAATGTGTGAAGATAAGGATTTTAACAGAGGTGAGTATTTTGTGAGCAAAAAACTTTTGCGTGGTTTTTGTTTGATGAAGTGTAAAACATTCAACTGAATCTCTCAAATTGATAATACCCTGAGACAGCACATAAAGATAAATCATCGAATTCCGCTTAAATAATTTAGATTTATTCTTCTGACTCACCCTATCATCCCTCTCTAAATAATAGAGAGGGATTGAACGTCTAAATTATTTAAGCTGGTTCAAATCTCTCTAAATGAAAAAACCCTCCAAGAGTTTCGAACTCTTGGAGGGTTGGCCAAATACTTTTAGGCGCTCATAAGTTTATGGCAAATCAATTTGATCAGGATCATCCACATCATCTACAAAATACATGGATGCGGCAGCAATCACCATTGCAGCTCCGCCAAGCATTAGTGAGAAAATTGCTTCTCCGCCAAACCAGTTACGGGTAATGAACCCGAGCATACTGGCCGCAATAATTTGCGGAATAACAATAAAGAAGTTGAATATTCCCATATACAAACCCATCTTTTTTGACGGCAGCGAACCTGCAAGAATCGCATAAGGCATAGCGAGAATACTGGCCCATGCAAACCCGACACCAATCATTGGAATAATCAAGAGGTTTGGATTTGGAATAAAGTAGATAGAGATCAAACTAAGGCCGCCTGCAATCAATGCCACTGCATGCACAATTTTTCTGCTGGTAGCTTTTGCCATTGGTGCGAGTGCAAAAGCGATCACTGCAGCAAATCCGTTATAGACGGCAAATAGGATCCCAACCCAGTCGGCACCTTCATTATAAAGTACCGAAGTTGTATCACTGGTTCCGTATATGTGAGATGTTACCGCTGCGGTTGTGTAGATCCACATTGCAAAAAGTGAAAACCATGAGAAGAATTGTACAACGGCAAGCTGTATCATCGTTTTCGGCATCGTCAGAAAATCATGAGCAACCACAACAAGACCCTGCTCGGTTTTTCCGCTTCGCTGTAAAAATCCTGCAACCAATGAGATGAGGCCTAATACAAGAAGGCCGATCGTTAAAATGTAAAGCTCAAGATCATATCCGGCTGCATATACACCTGCTGTTGTAAGCAAACCCAGAAGTGTAAATACATAACCAAAGGTTACTTTTTTCTGCCCTTCACCTGCTTCAATCGGTATATCTCTTTTCACCTCTTCAGCATCATCTAACAGCTGATTATCGTACTCTTCAAAAGCTTCAAGCTCTTCCGGAGAATACTCATGCGAACGCATCACCGTCCACAGTACGGCAAGGAAAAAGATGGCACCGCCAATGTAAAACGACCATTTTACGGAGGGAGGAATCATACCTTCAGGTGCGGTATTTGCAATTCCGAACCAGTTGGTCATCATCCAGGGCAATGCTGATGCTACAACCGCACCTGTACCGATAAAAAAGCTTTGCATGGCAAAACCTTTGGTACGCTGATCGGAGGGCAGCATATCCCCTACAAATGCCCTGAATGGCTCCATAGAAATATTAATGGATGCATCCAGAATCCAGAGCATACCTGCCGCAACCCACAAATAGGGTGAATTTGGCATGATTACAAGTGCTACCGATGCAAAAATTGCTCCCCATAAAAAGTAAGGGCGGCGTCGGCCAAGTCGTGTCCAGGTCCGGTCGCTGAAGTATCCGACAATTGGCTGAACTACAAGCCCGGTAACAGGTGCTGCAAGCCAGAGTATGGGAATCAGGTCAACTTCTGCTCCCAGGGTTTCAAAAATACGGCTTACGTTGGCGTTCTGAAGGGCAAAGCCAAATTGGATTCCAAGAAACCCAAAGCTCATATTCCAGATTTCCCAGAAACTTAACCTTGGACGTGGTTTTGGTGTTATGCTCATCTGTATATCCTTTGAAATATTTTGATTGATTAAATTTTACAGCATTTCCAGAAGTAAATAGCTGTTTCCTGATAAGGTTATTGTTTCTTCAATCTCCTGAAGTTCTTCCGTAAATACATTCTGCCATTCACCCTGGTAGCCTGCATCAAATGTGAAGGTTTGCTCTTCATCAGAAAAATTAAGAATCACAAAAACCTGATCTTCAGCACTGATCCGCTTGTAGGAAAAAATGTTTTCATCATTATCCGTAGTCATTTTCAGATAATCGCCGCCCAATTCACCATTGAAAAGAGCAGTATTGTTTGAGTTGAGAAACAGCAGGGTTCTGTAAAAGTCTTCGTATTTGTAATCATTCCATTCAATTTGGTCTTTCTCAAAAAACTCAAGTTGTTTATCCAGCCCTGATTCCTGTCCGTTGTAGATCAACGGCATTCCCCAAATAGTTGCAGACATCACTGCAAAGTTTTCAAAATTATCACCATACATCTCCGGATCAGATCCTGTCCAGGAGTTTTCGTCATGATTGGTTGTGAAGAACATTCTGTAATCACTTTTCTGGAACCGCTCAAAATTGCGTTCCATCGCATCATCAATAGCATCAAGTCCTGCGTTACCGGCTCCTACCTCACGAATAGTTGCCGCATAATCCCATGCATAACTCATATCAAATGCGTTGACGTGGTGCTCGGGTTCTTCAGCTTCGGCGAGCATGAATACAGGCCTGATCAGATCAAGCCGCTCTCGAGCCAGGTCCCAGAATTCTGTTGGTACCATGTAAGCCACATCAGCCCTGTATCCTTCAACTCCATAGATTCTGACCCAATATTCCATAGCCTCGATCATAGCTTCCCACATATCACGATTTTCAACATCGAGCTGAATTACATCTTCCCAGTCATCGATTGGCGGGAAAAAGTTGCCATCCTCATCCGTTTCATAAAATTCAGGATTGGTCTCGGTCCACACTGCATCCCAGGCGGTATGGTTTGCCACCCAATCCAGAATCACGCGCATTCCGTGATCATTGGCCTTGTTAACCAGATTCCTGAAATCTTCTTTCGTGCCAAATTCAGGGTTAACTTCGGTGTAATCTACGATCGAATAATAACTACCCAGCGTACCTTTACGGTTTTTTTCGCCAATCGGATGAATGGGCATCAGCCATAAAATTTCGACACCCATATCACTGATTCTTGGAATATGCTCGGCAAAAGCATTAAATGTACCCTCTTCGGAAAATTGCCGGATATTTACTTCATAAATATTCGCATTTACTGACCATTCAGGATTAACTACATTTCGTTCGTCTAAAGCGCGCCGGTCATCAGCACATCCCTGAAATAAAAACGATGAAATGAAAAGCAGTATAAAAGTTGAAATAAGAAAGCGTTTCATATTTGTATGTAATTTAGTTGTTATGAGTTAGTAATAATTTCAAAACTGTGTGGCTGCAACGATATTCTGAGGTTTCCCTCACTAATTTGAAATGTATGTCCAAAGTGTACACGGTTTGGCAGGATATAGTCACCATCCATAGGAATTTCAATCAGCTTTTCTTCCTCACTATTGTTAAAGAACACCCA
>SLAU01000148.1 GCA_007126675.1 Balneolaceae bacterium | reverse complement strand
TCAACAAACGGATCTTTAAGTTCACCGCGAGTCAAAAAATAGAAGTCACAATAACTGCATGCCTGCTTACAGAAAGGGATATGAATGTAGATGCCGGGCATTTGGGAATTTTGGATGATGAATTATTAAATGACGTAAGTTCTCGATAAGAATTTGGAAAAGTAGACTTTAACTGTCCTAATTAGGCAATCGGTTGAAATAACATGATAAACTTCGTCATGCCGGACCCGATCCGGCATCTCCTGACTATATCAACGGCAGGAGATCCCGGATCTTCGCTAACGCTGCGTCCGGGATGACGCCCTTTTAGGAGATAGTCACAATTATTCCAATGATTTTATGTTGAACTCAGGTTAAATGATGAATTTTGCAAATCTTTAATTCAAAATTCATCATTCATCATTCATCATTCCTTTTGTAAAACGGATTTTCATCATATTTATCAACCTGGCGATACGCCCTCTGATACTTCACATAATTTTCAGCAAATTTTGGAATTGATGCCAGCTCTTCATCAGTGAGTTTTCGTACCTGCTTAACAGGTGATCCCATATACATATACCCCGATTCCAGCTTTTTTCCCGGTGGCACAAGCGAACCCGCGGCAATAATCACGTCCGATTCCACAACGGCTTCGTCGAGAACCGTGGCATGAATTCCGACAAGCACACGATCTTTAATGGTGCATCCGTGAATCATCGCATTATGGCCAACAGTAACTTCATTGCCGATAATTGACGGACCTGTTTGGTGCATTACATGTATACAGCTGTTATCCTGAATATTACTCCGGTCACCAATCCGGATATAGTTAACATCTCCCCGAATCGTCACATTGAACCAAACAGAGCTTTCAGATCCAAGTTTTACATCTCCGATGATATCCGCACTGGGCGCAACAAATACCGAATCATCATACTCCGGAGCCCGGTTTAAAAATTCGTAAATCATGATCAGTTTGAGCGATACATGTACAATTCAATGATCGATTTGAACTGCTCTATGTTTTGCGGGTTTTGCTGAAGCCTCTGACCGTTAATAAAATAGGTTGGTGTAGCACGAACTTGACGCCGCATCCCCTCTTGCTTCTGGCTTTCAACTATTTGGTGTATTTCTTCCGATTCCAGGTCTGCTTTAAACTGTTCCATATCAAGTTCCAGTTGTTCCGCGAAGCCAGTAAAATATTCGCGGGCACCACCTCTTGACCATGTACCCTGGTTTTCATAAATAAGATTTTGCATTTCCTCGTATTTACCTTGATTGCGTGCTGCCTCAACCGTATGTGCTGCAAGCCTGCTAAATTCAAAACTGTCCAAAGGGAAATGTCTGTACGTAATTTCGATCATATCACCGTATTCTTCTTCCAGCTGCTGATTGGCACCAAAATAAACCCTGCACGCCGGGCATGAATAGTCGCTGTATGAAAGTATTTCTACTTTTTGAGCTGTTCGTTCACGTGGTTCATTGCCACTTTCATTCCCTGTGTTTAACCCGTAATAAAGTGCGCCTCCGGCAATTAGCAGGAATGCAGCAAAAAGAGCAATTTGTATTTTCTTGTTTTTCATAGTTTGATAGTTCTTGGCTGATAATGTCTTGGTGAGAAAATATGTTATGTCTTAACAGACTAACAATTTATCAATAATTTGCGAAAAAAATATGAACACTATGCTTTTACAAGCATTGCATGTTTATTTATCACATTTTTTAAAACTTCTGCGGCCCGATCAATTTCAGTTTCATTATTAATCATCCCAAAAGATACCCGGATAAACTGCCGCGCTTCTTCTTCCGATCTTCCCATTGCTAAAAGTGAGGGTGAGGGTTTCTGCTCATTTGCACGGCATGCACTTCCCGTGGAAATTCCCACTCCTTGCTGGCTGCATTCAAGCATTGCAAACTGTCCTTCCATATTATGCAATCTGATACCCAGAATATTCGCCAATTTGTTTTCCGGATCTCCTTCAAATGTTAATCTATTCCCTTCAAGATCAGCAATATTATCCATGAAACGGCGGCTAAGAATATCCATTTTCTGGCTGTACTCCTCACGCAATGAGCCAAACTCTTTTACAGCAGCTGCAAAGGCAACGGCAGAAGGCACATCAACCGTGCCCGGCCGGAATCTGTTTTCTTGTGATGCCTCAGGAAAAAATGGCTTCCAATTTACCCCCGGCCTTATCCATGAAGCACCAATCCCTTTTGGGCCGTGAACTTTATGAGCTGATATTGAAAATGCGTCCAGATGCCAGCCTTCGGCATCAATTGGAAGCTTGCAAAACGTTTGTACACAATCAGAATGAAAAAGCACATCATTCTCTTTCAGAACTGCACCAATTTTTTCAAGATCCTGTAAAGTTCCGGTTTCTGAGTTGGCATGCTGTACAGATGCAAGTATCGTATCCGGGCGAATTGCATTCTTTAGATTTTCGGTTAAAACTCTTCCTTTATTATCAACCTTCAAACGAGTTACCTCAAATCCCTGAGACTCAAGCCAATTAAACGTATTGGTTACACAGCTATGCTCAACAGCTGTAGTTATCAGATGTTTGCCTTTATCTTTGTTTGCGTGGCAAAGCGAAACAATGGCTAAAAAGTTTGCTTCTGTACCGCTCCCTGTAAAGTATAGACCTCGCGCCACAACTTTTGCAGCATCTGCAATCACTTTTCTGGATGACTCAAGTACCCTTTCAGCTTCTGATCCGGCATCGTGTAAGCTGCTTGGATTACCAAAAAAGTTTTCCGCAACTTTTTGATAAGCATCCCTTGCCATTTTACTCATCGGCGTGGTTGCAGCGTTATCCAGATAGATCATCGGCTTAGTTTTTCTCGGCAGTTAGCTTACTTTTGTAGGCCATCGCATAAATTTTCATCTGTTTTACCATTGAGGCGAGCCCGTTCGATCGGGTAGGTGACAGGTGTTCCTGCATTCCAATTTTCTTTATGAATTCAGGGTTAGTAGTAAGTATAGTATCCGGTGTCTCTCCCGAATAAAAATTTACTAACAAGGCAACTAAACCTTTTGTGATGGCTGCATCACTATCAGCTTTGAAAGTAATTTTGTCATCTTCAAGATCAGTAACGAGCCATACCTGCGACTGGCATCCGCGAACCAAATTTTCTTCCACTTTATGTTCATCTTCAAGCGGAGGAAGCTTTTGTCCCAATTTTATGATATGCTTATATCTTTCTTGCCAGTCACCAAGAATCTGAAACTCACGTAATATTTTTTCTTGTTTTTCCTGAATATTCATTTTTCCGATGTTACTGATACTTTCGTTGATCGATTAACAATTTCTCTATGAAATAACTTGTGCTCCTTTAGTACAAACACCAGGATGCTCATCAAAGATAATGAAAAATCAGGGCAGCTCAGACCCATCGATCAATCTGATCAGGATTTTTTCTCGGAAGATATCTCAGTTGATGTAGCACCTTTAATGGCCTTTATCATGGTTTCATCAGCGTCCCAGTCCGGTTTTGCATAGTCAATCACCTCAATATACTCACCGGTTTTACTTTTTAGCCTGAATTGCTCCGTGTTTGGTTTTCCTTCAAGAACTACACTGAAATGATGCATTACTTTGTCGATATCATCTTCATGGATGATTTCATCGAGGCTTACTTTAGAAATTTCGGCCGTTGCAATTCCCGTGATTTTCGAAAAGCTTTCGGTTACATAATCAAACTTGTAAGATCCGTCGTCCAGAGGTATTATTTTATAATTGAAATCACTTGAACGGTCGAATATCTTATCATAATCGTCATTTCGCTTTGCAAGAATTGACATAATTCTCTTTTGAAGCGACTTATTCTGAAAATTCATTCTTACAATCTTCTGACCGTTTGAACTTAAAAGCCGGCTTTTCGCTTCAACCTCAATAGCATTTCCTTTTTTGTTGTTGAGTTCGAATTGAAATTTTTGATCATCAAAATCGCTCGGCTTAAATTCATCAAACTTGTGTCTGAAGTTTTCTACATACTCATCTGTAAGAATTTCCCAAGCTTTCATTTTCTTAAGCTCTTCGTCATCAAAGCCAACCAGATCACGAAACGCTTTATTGGTTGTTACGATATTGCCCTGTTCATCTAAGTCGATAAGAGTTTTTTTCGATTCTTCAGCCAGTTTGTCAAATTCGATTTCAGTATCAACTACTTTGGTTTCAGATCGTTTTCGTTCAGTAATGTCATGCTGATAAGAAACCCAATGGGTTATTTCACCCTTATCATTTGTTAGTGGGTGAATATCCCACTGGTTTATAAATTCTGAACCATCTTTGCGGTAATTTACAGTATGGCCAAAGAAAGGTTTACCATCTTTAAGTCTCTCTTTTAACTTGTCTAAAACAGCACGATCTGTCTTTTCACCCTGTAAAATTCTTGGAGTTTTTCCGATTACCTCATCACGGCTATAGCCGGTCATTTTGGTGAATCCATCATTCACATATACAATTTTGGGTCCCGGCTCTTCAAGATTTAATTCAGTTATCAGAATGGAGTCGTAATCGCTTCGGATGGCACTTTCAAGCAGATCAAGAAATTTTTTGTACTTATCTCTCTGTTCAATCAGCTCTGAAAATAGCTTATTAAGCTCACTTTCAGCTTTCTTGTCTTTACTGTTTCTTGAAATGATTTCTGATATCTGTTTATCCATAACTAAATGTTGTACATATAAATTTATTACAGCCTGTTAAACCAGCTTTGTCTGTATATTTCTCGTCTAAATCGCAATAACAAGTGCATCGTTCATAATAATTCCCCAAAATCGAAAAAAAGTCGAATTCCGAATGAAAATGGTAGTATCAGAGCTCAAAAGGCTTTTTTGGGAGAAATTATTTTTTCAAAGCAGAGTAATTACATCACTCTTTCAACAGAATTTTGGCGATTGTTTGCAATTGCATGTTTGATGTGCCTTCGTAGATTTTTCCGATTTTTGAATCTCTGTAAAATTTCTCGACAGGATATTCTTTCACATATCCATATCCGCCAAACAGATCAACTGCCATTGAGCTTAACTTTTCTGCAACTTCAGAGCTGTAATATTTAGCCATTGCGGCTTCTTTCAAAAAATTCTGGTCATTCTCTTTTAACCGGGCTGCATTATAGACCAGTAATCGTGCCATTTCAAGTTCGGTTGCCATTTGAGCAAGCTGAAACTGCACACCCTGAAAATCTGCAATGGCTTTTCCGAATTGTTTTCTCTCTTTTGTATACTCAACGGCTGCATCAAGTGAGCCTTGTGCAATTCCGATCATTTGGGCGCCAATTCCAATCCTGCCTTCGTTCAGTGTTTCAATCGCAACCTTATATCCTTTCCCCACTTCTCCTAAAATATTTGATTTTGGAACACGAACATCTTCCAGAAGTATCTCGCATGTTGAGCTTGCCCGGATGCCAAGCTTGTTCTCTTTTTTGGAAACAGAAAAGCCTTCCATGTCGCTATCTACAATAAAAGCAGTGATGCCTTTGTAACCAGCTTCGGGGTTCACATTTGCAAATACAAGGAAAATTTCCGCTTCTTTGGCATTGGTGATCCAAAGTTTAGTACCATTCAGTATATAATCGTCTCCATCTTCTTTGGCTGCACATTTAAGTGCAAATGCATCACTTCCAGAACCTGCTTCAGATAAACAGTAAGCGCCCACTTTTTCCCCGGCAAGAAGCGGCAGGTATCTCCCATTCAGCTCTTCAGATCCCCATCTCAAAAATGCATTATTTACGAGCGTGTTTTGAACATCCATAAAAACACCAACAGAAGCATCTACTCTTGAAATTTGTTCAATTGCCACTATACTCATCATAAACGTGCCGCCGGCACCACCATGAGACTCAGGAATTTCAATTCCCATCAATCCCATTTCAAAGCATTGCTTAATAATATCCGGGTCCAGCTTGGCCGCTTCGTCCATCTCATGAACTTTCGGCTTAATTACACTTTCAGCAAAGTCGGCTGCTGCTTCTTTCAGCATTTGTTCATCTTCCGTAAGCTTTGTCAGTGGATTCATTTTAGTTTCAGTAGCCTGCATGATTCTTAATTTTTTGTTGATAATTGATGATTGTAAAATAAAATCTGAGAAATTGCTGTCCTTTCAGGAGCTCCCCCGGTTAGTTCCATCAGCTTGAACTTGAAAAAACCGGGCTTTTAATATAGCAAAATCGGAAGCGCTTTTTTATGCTAATTGACAAGTTTTTTGAAGAACATACCGGAAAGAGTTTTAATTTGTCCCTCGGTAAAATGTAAATTCTCAGTCGGCAATTCTTTTGAATTCTTTATTATTTGTCCATGTTATAATACTGTGCCGGAGCGCTTGTAAATTAGAAAGCATCATATTATCAGTAATAGTTTTTTAAGCTGATGATTACGAAGTTAACTAAAGCTTTAATTAAGTAGACAAAATTCAACTTATTGTATGTCAGATCATAAATCAGATACAAAAAATCTCTTCGAAGAATTTTCACCCACCTCCATTGAAGAATGGGAAAAAGTTCTTGAGCGCGATCTGAACGGAGCAAACTACAAAGAGAAGCTTAAATGGCAAACGCTTGAAGGTATTGATGTACAGCCATTTTACAGAAAAGAAGACCTTAAGTCTGTAGCACATTATCAGAAAAATGTTTTACCTGATACACCTGCTGACTGGAAGATCAGCGAAGAGATATTTGCAGCAGATCCTTCTAACGCTAACCAAATGGCAAAGGAAGCTGTGGAGAATGGGGCAAACGCCGTCCGGTTTACAGTACGTCCTACACACGACGAGGGTTTACTGGGACCGGATATTGCCGGAGTGCAGGTTCACAATTTGGATGATATAAGTTTGCTTCTGGATGGTATTGATCCTTCTAAAACAGAAATCATTTTTGACTCGGGCCCGGGTTCGGCTGGCATACTTGCTATGGTGAGAGCGTATTCAGAAACTGCCGGCAAAAATCAGCAGCAGTATGGATCTGTATTCTCTTTCCTGTATGATCCCTTTACTTTTATGGCCGGCCACGGCAGGCTGCCAATAGCCGGAAATGAGTTAAACAGTACATTAACTCAAATGTCAAAAACTGACGGTTTCAAAAGCCTGGCCGCCGATGGTTCGTTTTATCATAATTGTGGTGCCTCCATTGTACAGGAACTCGGTATAGCTCTTGCAATCGGCAGCGAATACCTGGCTCGCATTCCGGCAGAGCTGCGGCAGCAGGCTTCCGGTAAATTTTGGATGCAACTGGCTGCCGGATCTCTTTATTTCCCCGAAATTGCAAAATTCAGAGCTGCAAGACTTTTATGGAATCGTGTACTTGACGGTTATGAAATTGAAGACCGCAATCCACTGAACCTGCACGTAAAAACCTCGGAATGGAATAAATCTGCAGCCGATCCATATAATAATATGCTCAGAGCAACAACTGAAGCAATGTCGGCCGCGGTGGGAGGCGCTGATTACATCACTATACAACCATTTGATGCTGTTTACGATGAGCCAAATCATTTCTCACGGCGAATCGCGCGAAACATCAGTCATATTCTGGAACATGAATCTCATATTCCAAAAGTCGCAAATCCGTCAGACGGCTCGTACTATATAGAAAAACTTACCGACCAAATTGCTCAAAATGCATGGAAATTTTTCCAGATGATTGAAAAACAGGGTGGATTTCAGAAAGCGATTGAAGCAAAAATTATCCAGGGAGAAGTTGCACGGGCACGGAAAGAAAAAGATGAAGCCATCGCAACCCGAAAATTGATATTGACAGGCGTTAATAATTATCCGAATTCCGAAGAAAAAATTCCGGACAGATTACACAAAAGCATTCCGGTTGATTCTCTCAAGCAATCCAAAAATAAACCTGAAGTGGACCCCGATAAGCTGATAGATGACTTGTCGGAGTTATTTAAAAATGGAATATTTCTTGGCGATGTCGTTCATTCGTTCATCAACCTGCAAAAACAGTTATATCCTGCACTCGTCACGTATCGGGCCGCAGAAGTTTTTGAAAAAATGCGGCTAATTACTCAGCAGTATGAAACAAAACAGGGCAAAAAACTAACAGCACAGCTTGTACCGGTTGGAAATAAAAAAATGCGCAAAGCAAGAGCTTCATTCTCGCAGAATTATCTTGAATGTGGCGGTATTTCCGTAATAAATCTTCCCGGTTATGAAACCATAAATGATGCACTTTCAGAACTAAAATCATCCGGTGCCGAAATTTTTGTTCTTTGTGGATCAGATGATGAGTACCCGGAGCTTGTACCTGAATTTTGCTCAGGCCTGAATAAGAACTCAATTTTGATATTGGCCGGATATCCAAAAAATAAAATTGAAGAGTATTCGGATATGGGTATCCACCTTTTCATTTATTCAGGAAGTAATATGATTCAAACTCTGAAAGAAATTCAGGAAAAAGCCGGAATCGTCCTGTCCGATAAGTGAAAGATTATTGGAATGCTTTTTTATTATTTTAACTGAATGAAAAGACCCGATTTTTCAAAAATAGATTATTTACCTGAAAGTGGTAATTCTTCAGCTGATGACTCAGGTACTGAGTGGCAAACTCCGGAAAAAATTCCTGTTAAGAATCGATTTACAGCAGAAATAGC
>SLAU01000203.1 GCA_007126675.1 Balneolaceae bacterium | reverse complement strand
TGAAATCGATAGAGGCAAAAAAAAATGAAATTTTGTACCTTAGTTGCTTCACGCAGATAATCAAAAATAGGAATATTTTTAATGGAAGAATTGAATGGTGTAACGATTTACTGGCTGATATCAATCGGGCTGTTTGTTGGGTTTGTAATTGATATATTTTTGGGAAGAAGAGGCATCAGCCTGATCGGCAACTTAGTGGGCGGGGCAGTAGGATCCGTAATTATTGGTGTAGTAATGATTACACTCAATGTTTTTGGGCCTTTGGTTTATGCAGCGATCGGTTCAATTGCCTTTCTGTTTCTTCTGAATGTATTTAGCTTCGAAGATTCTCACAGCGATGAAGCAAAGGCAAGCTGATCAGCAATAATAAAATACCTGATAACAGTTCACTTCCGATTTTAACCGGATATGTGGTTTGGATAATGCCCGATGACGAAACATCCGGTATTATCCAGGCAACTATAAATCGCCTTTCAATAAAGTTCAACAGCTCTCCTTTTTTGCCTCACATTACCGGGTGCAGAGTAGATGATTCTGAATATTCACCAGGTAAAGCTGAAGAATTGGTGAAGCATATTGCAGATCAACATTCACCATTTGTTTTGCAATCAGGCCATTTAAAAAGTGCAGATCATCCTTTCAGAAAATTGTTTCTGACATTCAAGAACCATTCAGCCGCCTCATCTTTATTGAATGACTTAAATCATCATTTTAAATCCGGCGCAGAAACCGCAAACCTTCATCTAAGCCTTTTATACAGTACTGTTAATAAAACAGAAGTTTGGGAAAGGATTGATAAATCAAAAATAACTCTGCCCGATAGCCTTACAATATCTTCACTTGCATTATTAAAACTTTCCGGTGAGCCGAAAGACTGGAATGTAATCTTTGAAAAAAAATTATCCGTAAAGAAATAAGTATTTGAAACTAACGGAGTATTTATAAAACTTACAGAAAATCTACCATAATAAAACTGAGGCAAAATGTCTGATTATAAATTCTTTGAACAAGTTAATAGATCTTTTGACAAAGCGGCTGCATATACAGAATTCGACAAGGGGCTGCTTTCACAAATGAAAATCTGTAATGATGTATTGCACGTTACATTTCCGATTGAGAGAGACAACGGAAAGATTGAAGTGATTGAGGGATGGCGTGTAGAGCACAGCCATCACAAGCTGCCTACCAAAGGTGGTATACGATTTAATATGATGGTAAATGAGGATGAGACAATGGCGCTTGCTGCACTCATGACTTATAAATGTTCTGTTGTGGACGTACCCTTTGGGGGAGCAAAAGGCGGTGTAAAAATTGATAAATCTAAATTTTCTGAACGTGAAATTGAGAAAATAACCCGCCGATACACTTATGAGCTGATCAAAAAGAATTTTATTGGCCCTGGTATTGATGTGCCTGCTCCCGACTATGGTACCGGTGCTAAAGAGATGGGATGGATACTGGATACATTTCGCCAGATGAGTACAGATATTAATGCCGAAGGTTGTGTAACCGGAAAACCTATTGAACAAGGCGGTATTCGCGGACGCACAGAAGCAACCGGAAGAGGTGTATTTTTTGGGATTCGAGAAGCTTGTGATAACAAAGAGGATATGAAAGCGCTTGGTTTAAAGCATGGACTCGAAGGAAAAACTTTTGTGGTTCAGGGCCTTGGTAATGTAGGATACCATTCTGCAAAATATATGATTGAAGACGGTGCCATTTTGGTGGGTGTGGCAGAAATGGATGGTTCTATTTACAGCGAAAAAGGCATAGACCTTGAAAAGCTGATGGCCTATAAATCTCAGAATAATGGTGTGACAGGGTTTCCAGGAACTCAAACATTAAAAAACAGCAGCTCTGTTCTGGAAAGTGAATGTGATATTTTAATTCCTGCCGCTCTTGAAAATCAGATTAACTCAGATAATGCTGGGAAAATTAAAGCCAAAATTATAGGCGAAGCCGCAAACGGCCCTACTACATCAGAAGCACATGATATTATAAAAGAACGTGGTGCGCTGATTATCCCAGACAATTATCTAAATGCCGGCGGTGTGACAGTGTCATATTTTGAGTGGCTTAAAAATATTCAGCACGTCCGGTTCGGACGCATGGGTAAGCGTTTTGAAGAAAACAGCTACAAAAAAATCTTATCTGTTATAGAAACCGTTTCTGAAAGAAAGTTTACTGATAAAGAGTTAAAGTTTCTTGCTAAAGGCGGAGGTGAAGAAGAATTGGTTGATTCCGGCCTCGAAGAAACTATGATTACTGCTTATAATCAGATCAATGAAATCAGAAAAGAAAAAGGCGTTGATTTGAGAACCGCGGCTTTTATAAGTGCAATTAATAAAGTGGGCAGAATCTACGGCCAGATGGGTATATTTCCATAAACGGAAAAATAAGCCCGGTATCATTTCAGAATACCGGGCTTGTGTACATATGCATTTCTGTTTATTACCAAAACATCATAGCTGATGTACGTGCTCAAAATTTTTTTGTTACAACGAACAAAGAAATCTAAACTTTAAATATGCTCTCATTTTATCTGATCATGTTCTTATTACCCGCTGCCATCATTTTGTTGGCAGTTGTTCTTGCTCAAAAAAAAGAACTTGACTGATGGAAGATCCTACTGGCCTGGTTGTATCTGCAGACATATATGCTATCACAGCATTTATCGGCTACCTGGCAATTCTGATTGGGGTTGGTGTATGGGCGTCAAGATTCTCTTCGAAGGGTATCAGCGAATATTTTATTGCCGGCAGGCAAATGAACCGGTTCGTGGTGGCCTTGTCAGCGGTGGTGTCCGGCAGAAGTGTGTGGCTTCTTCTGGGTGTAACCGGTATGGCTTATGTGCGCGGACCTTCAGCCGTTTGGGCTGTGCTGGGGTACATTGTGGTTGAACTATTCCTGTTCCTGTACTACGCACGCAGACTTCGAAATTTTACTGAAGCCCGAAACTGCATTACCGTTCCCGATTTTTTTGCTGAACGGTTTAACGACAAAAACGGCTACCTCCGGATTACTATCGTTATCATATTTTTGATTTTTATGATCGGTTATATCTCATCTCAGTTTGTAGGAGGCGGAAAGGCGTTTGCTTCCGGATTTGGGCTGGAGATGAATCAGGGTATTTTGCTGACTGCTTTTATTGTAGTTGTATATACAATTCTTGGCGGTTTCCTTGCTGTTAGTATTACCGACATGATACAGGCGATCTTTATGATTTTGGCCCTTGTTGTACTGCCCGCTGTGGCTATTTTCAATTTTGGAGGTTTAACTGAGCTTCTGTCGCACCTTGAATTAATGGATGCCATCTATGTGGACCCTTTTGCCATATCGGTGGGAGCGGCAATTGGTTTTGTGGGAATCGGCCTGGGATCGCCGGGTAATCCGCATATTCTTGCCCGGTACATGTCAATCGACAGTTCAAAACATCTTAAAACTGCCGCTGTGGTCGGTACTGTATGGAATGTTATCATGGCATGGGGTGCAGTATTTATTGGCCTTGCCGGACGCGCTTATTTCCCGGAAATATCTATGCTGCCCGCGGAGGATACTGAAAATCTTTTTCCGCTTTTGGCACAACAGCACCTTCATCCTGTGCTCTTCGGAATAGTGCTTGCATCCATTTTTGCCGCAATTATGTCAACCGCTGATTCACAGCTTCTGGTTGCAGCTTCAAGTGTGGTAAGAGATATTTATGAAAAAATTATCCGGAAAGGGAAGGCTGTTCCACAAAAGAAGCTGGTGCTTTACAGCAGGCTTGTAGTGTTGGTTTTGGTAGTTTTGTCTGTGTTATTCGGATTTTTTGCCGAAGAACTTGTTTTCTGGCTCGTACTTTTTGCATGGGCGGGATTGGGGGCTTCCATCGGACCTACATCAATCCTGGCACTTTACTGGAGAAAAACAACCCGCGCCGGAGTATTTGCGGGACTGATAACCGGAACCGTAGTCACAATCATTTGGTACCTGGTGCCTGTTTTGCGTCAGTCTATGTATGAACTGATTCCCGGGTTTATCGCAGCACTTTTTGCAACGTGGATAGTGAGTCTGTTTACCAAACCTGAACCGGATACTGAAAGAGCTTTTGAAGAGATGTTTGAAGAGGGTGCGGATGATTAATGAAAGGTAGTGTGCGTGCTGTGTACGACTAAAGTATCACCTTGCAAGTTCCATTACTCAAAGCCCTTGCTTACAACGCTGACAGACCCAGTTGGTGCTCATATGTTGAAAGTGTAATCAAATGATGATGGTATCGGGATTCATTCTACTGGTATGGAACCGGCCTGGTAACTTCAAAACAGTGCTAAACACCAGTTTATTCTGGATGTATACTGACAGGTATATCCAGGCCGGGTTTTTCCCGTCGTTGACCTTCGACAGTACCTGTAAGATTGTTTGGTTTCACGCTAAAAACTTGCAGGGCGTGGCATGACGAAATTTATTATGTATATCAAATACAAATCGTCTTTTAAGGAAAATCTAAGACTGTTTTACCAAAAACTTATATCGAACTCACGTTATAATTGGTAACGGATTTCTTTTTATTATTGAGCATTTAAATCCATCCAGATACGTTTCGAATATCGAAACAAACTCCATCCAAAAAATAGATGAAACCGATTTTGAAATACTTTCGAAGCTTGCTCTGCATCTCTCTTCTGGTCATTGTGACGGCATCTTGCGGCACTGAGTCCGCAATCCGTGACGATTTTCCGGAACCGGGGCTGCACTCTTTTGAGATCGAAAGTGATGGGTTGGACAGGGAATATTTGCTGTACCTTCCGGAGGGTTATGATTCAGCCGCAGAATACGCGATGATTTTTGTGTTTCACGGCGGCGGCGGACAAGCGATGAACACCTTTGATGAAGGCCTTTGGCCGAATTTGGCAGATGAACGAGGTTTCGTTTTAGTTGTGCCGGAGGGGACTCGTGCTAATCCGGATGAACCCGCAAGTTTTGCCAACAATCCGCAGAGCTGGAATGACGGTTCGGGCCGGGAAGCATTAGGTGCAGTAAAAAGAGGCGTGGATGATGTCGCTTTTGTTGAATCTTTGATCGATGAACTTCGGGACAGACTTGGCAATGAGCCTCAAGCACTTTTCGCCACGGGCTTTTCGAACGGTGCCTCAATGAGTTTCAGAGTGGCCCGCGAGCTGGATGGCCGGTTTACTGCGATTGCGCCGGTTGCCGGCTCCGACTGGCTGCCGGAGCTGATCCCCGATAAGCCGCCGCCCGTGCTCTACATCACAGGCACCGAAGACCCGCTTAACCCTTTTGAAGGAGGAGATATTTTTCTTGGCGGAAACTTTTACGGCACAAAACCGCCTGTTGAAGAGATGGTCAGCGAATGGGCCCTGTTGCATAACTGCAGCGATACCGCCGAAACAGAAACTTCTGGCGACACACGAAAATACGATTACAACTGCCCTTCTTCACCTGATCCGGTTTCAATGCTTGCACTCATTGGTCATGGCCACCACTGGCCCGGGGCCGACAGTCGGCTTCCACAATTCATAGCCGGCCCAAACTCAACCGACCTGAACGCCACAGAGACAATTGTGGAGTTTTTTGAGTCCTTCAGTAACTAGATTGAGTTTCCCTCGGGATCCCACACCAGTGCGTGATATTAATTTAGCGGCCTGCAATCAGACAGGCAGGTCCTGTAAGTGCCTTTCCTCTGTAGTTTTAACGCAGGAGGACTGTCAGGTTGTTTGGTTTCACGCTAACAGGTATATGGTATGGCATGACGAACTTTCTAATGTTATTTCAACCAATCGATTTATCTGTATAGTAAAAAGGTATTTTTCAAAACTCTTATCATTAACTCAGGTTAATTATTCTTCATTATTTTGAAATCATTTAGAAGATTCTGCATTTTAGATTTCTGTGTTGATACATTCAAACAAAGTAAAACAAGAGAAACTTATGAGTAAAAATGAACCTGAGATCTGGGATGAATACCGTTGGGAAGAATTTTTCAGAGAGTCTGATAAACGTACGGAGAAATATTCGCAGCTGCTGGATAAGTATATGGACCATCCCGATCGCGACCGAATTATCGCTGAGGAGATGGGCTGGACTCACCTGTTGGATGAAAATGAAAGCAAAGATTGGATCGATGAGTTTGATTTCGATGAGTACGAAGAGGGCGAAGAGTGGAAACGACTCACCGGCTACGAGCCCACAGCGTTTGACGACTTTGAGAATTTACCTGTCTATCGAAAAGCATTTGATTTTGCGATCGATTCCATGAAGATGGTAGATGAACACCTTGCCGATTCAGATGACGAATCTGTAAGCACCTTTTGCCGCACCATCACTATTCCGTCGGCAAAGATTGCGGGTGGCTTCGGCTTTGGGTTCGAAATGGACGGCGTTGGCGGCAACATCGCTAATTGTAAAAGAGGACTAAACGCCGCCAACCAAATGCTGAACGCTCTGTATGAAATTGGCGAAAAGGAACTTCTTGACCGTGAACTTTATCTCGAATTCTATGGCCGCGCCAAAGAGGTTCGCGATGAACTGGGGATTTATATCGTAGAGTTACGGGAGCGGTTCAGAAGAGGCATACCCTGAAATCATTCAGAGTTTCACTACGGCATCTGCCACTGTATCATGACCAATAACATTGCCTGCTAAAAGCTGAAGGTAAATCGCGTGTAGAAATCAAAAATTTGCCGGGTCTGGTCAGCACCCAACGGTTTATAAATCTCATCCCTCAGGCGAAACCGAAATTCATAATTGACCCGGGATGAGAACGTATACCGATATCGCATTTCGGCCATGGTCACGTTTGGAGAAAGCTCGAAGAAATCAGCCAGTGTGGATCTGTTTGGCCATATAAAATACCCACTCTGTGGCGTTCTCGTACATTATTGATATAGGCCGAGAACTGCCAGGCGATTGCCGGACGCCCGAGCAGTAGTCGCTCTTCAAGGATCTCAAGTCCGGCATCTGACGGAGTTGGGGCAACCGGAATGTAACCCAGCTCTCCCCCAATCAGATACTCTTCACCTGAAACAGAAAAACCGGGCCGGTACATCCATCGGGCAGAAAGCGCAACATGGTTTCTGAGCTCTCCGCCGCGAAAAAAATTCTGCGGAGTCACCGAAATACTCAGTTCGCGCTGAGCCCATCTACCCTCCCGGTTTCGATGCTCTATGTTTGCATACCCGGTAAACCGGGCGGCTGCCGACTCATCAAACCTGAGTGGCGTTCGAGCTGCATATGAACTTCCGGACCGGCTGTTGTGGCTTGCAACCATATGCAACCGCCATTGGTTATTCATATCCCATTGCAGCCATAAACCATCCGTGTGGGAAATGGAGAGGTTGGCCCCGTAACAACGATCAACGCCTTTCGGTATAAATCCTGCAAGCGGAAATCGGGCCTGAAAACGGCCGGCCGTAAGCCTCAGGTCCGGTTGAACCTGCCACCTGAATAAAAACTCATCGGCCTGGTGTTTCTGCTGACGGGCTATTAATAAAAAAAAACAGCAAGAAACCGGAACCGGTCTGCAGAAAACACCGGTTATACCAAAACTCATCACTATCAGCCTTAAGCTTTTCTGTCTGGCTGAAATTTTGCAAATAAACCAGATAGTGCCATGTACATTCCGGGCAGGATAATCAATGTAAGCAGAGTGCCGACGATCAAACCTCCGATAACCGTAACGGCTAAGGGCTGAAGGATTTCCGATCCGTCGCCAATTCCAATAGCCAGCGGAAGCATTCCGAAAATAGTGGTCAGTGTGGTCATCAAAATAGGGCGAAACCTGACATACCCGGCTTCAATTACCGCAGTTTCTGTTGTCTGCCCCTCTTTTTTCCGGTAATTGTCGGCAAATTCTACCATCAAAATGGCGTTGTTCACCACGATCCCGATCAGAAATACGATTCCAAGAAGTACCGATGCACTCAGGGCAAGCCCTGTAAGCCAGATTGCTGCAGCCACACCAATCAGTGCAAATGGAAGGGTCGTCAAAATCACTAACGGGCTGAACAATCTTTCATACTGAATCGCCATCACCACAAAAACAAAGAAAACTGCCAGTATGATCGCCAGCTGCAATGACCGGCCGGACTCTTCAATTGCCTCCTGCTCACCGGCGTAAATGATGCTGTATCCGTCCGGCAAATCAAAATCCTGCATCGCTGAGCGAATACGATCACCGACTTCCCCTACGGTGGATTCATTGAGATTTACCGTTGTGTTCACCCAAACCACACGTATCTGATTATACCTTTCAATGTGCGCCGGCCCGGTTGTCTCTTCAAATGAAATGAGTGAGCCTATCGGCACAGTTTGGCCGGAAAGATTTGTAATGGGGATCTGCCGGATTCCTTCCACAGTTCCTGTCCTTTCTCTTGAGTAACGAACCCGGACATCATACAGAAAACCACCCTCAGCATACTGCGTCGGTACTACCCCATTGATCGCTCCATGAAGATAATTGGCAATCCCATCTGAGTTAAGCTGAAACTGTGAGGCCCGGTCTTCATCTACCCGAATCAGTAATTGAGGAATTCGCTGATCGCGTCCAACCTGAATACTCCCGATGCCTTCAATCCCTTCAATATTCCGGAGTGCGGAACGGGCAAGATCTTCCAGGC
>SLAU01000159.1 GCA_007126675.1 Balneolaceae bacterium | reverse complement strand
CAGTTTGTGAATGTTCAGGCCTGCCCGGATTGTCGCGGAGAAGGCCGGATAATCAGAAACAAGTGCACTGATTGTGGTGGACAAGGACGCGTTAGGGGTGAAGAAAAAATTACGGTTAATATTCCATCCGGTGTTGCTAATGGGAACTATATAACCCTGCGGGGCAGAGGAAACGCGGGAATCAGAGGCGGAGATGCCGGCAACCTTATTGTGCTAATCAGGGAGAAAAAGCACAAGCATTTTGAAAGAGACGGTAATGATATTTTCTACGATTTAAACCTCAGTATACCGGATGCGGTACTTGGTACTCAGGTTGAAGTGCCAACCCTTAAAGGAAAAGCTAAAGTAAAAGTTGAACCGGGTACACAGCCGGGTAAACTGCTTAGAATGAAAAACAAAGGCATTGAAGGTTTAAACAATACAGGAAGGGGAGATCAGTACATCAAAGTTAATGTTTATGTGCCCAGAGATTTATCAGATGATGAGAGAAGGCACATGGAAGCTCTGAGAGGTAATGACCATTTTGATCCGGAAAGTGCCAAAAACAGGGAAAAAGGGTTCTTCTCCAAAATTAAGGATGTATTTACCTGATTCAGATTATCTCTGTTTAAATTAAAATTCTCCGTTTTTACAGAATGTCGAAGGTTCAGGCATGATTTGAGCATCACCAAAATAGATGCCTATTTTTGTATCTTAGCTGTATGTATCTTCTTACATTACATTCAGAAATATCAAGACTTAAACCTCATTCCATTGGACTTAAACAAAATTCGTAAAAAAGCGGTTGAAATTGCACGTACAGGCGGTAACAGCACTCTTGAATACTTCAATAAGCCAATTGATGTAGTATTTAAGGATGATGATTCACCCGTTACGGTAGCCGACCAGCATGCTGAGGAAATCATAAGAGAAGAAATAATCAAACATTTTCCCGGTCATGGGATAATAGGAGAAGAATTTGGTGTTGAAAACGGAAACAGCAATGTAGTTTGGGTTATTGATCCGATTGATGGCACCCAGTCGTTCATTCACAAATTCCCTATCTACACAACACTTATAGGGGTTTTAGTTGACGGTATTCCCCGGGTTGGCGTAATCTATGCCCCGGCGCTAAATGAAATGGTTTCAGCATCGGTTGGAGACGGATGCTATTTGAATGGTGAAAAAGTAAAAGTGCGTGAATGCAGTGATTTAAGCAAGGCAACGTTGCTGACAACAGATGTTGCTCATATTTATAAACACAACTTTGGCAAATCTTTTGAGGAACTTTTAAGCTCTGTGAGGATACACCGTACCTGGGGCGATGCTTACGGGCACCTCATGGTTGCAACCGGAAGGGCTGATATAATGTTCGACCCGATTTTAAAAGTTTGGGATGCAGCCGCATTGTTACCGGTGATTACTGAAGCAGGAGGCAGTTACACAGATGTGAAAGGAAAAGAAACTATTGATACAGGTAACGCAATTTCAACGAACCCGACACTTAAATCAGAAATACTGGCTTTTTTTGATTAAATATTTACAGCTATGAGATTCAAAATTTTTACGGCTTTACTGATTGCTACAATTTTATCTACAGGAGAGCTGGCTTCTCAAAAGCTTGATTTTGAGGATTACCCGAAAATTGATGTCACCCCGGAACACCTCGATGCCAGCATCCGCATAAATGAACAAAAACAGGTAACCGGCGATGTTGATTACAGAATGCGATTTCTGATTAATGATGTTGATTCAATTGTATTTAACGCTCTCGGAATGCAGGTAGAAGATGTATTACTTGATGAGCGTACGGCTGATTTTGAGGTTATTGGTGATAAACTGGTCATTTTTACGGATGAACAGTATTCGCGAAATTCAATGGTGAATGTTCGCGTGAAATATACTGCTGATCCTGCTTTTGGACTGCACAGAAATTACATGGGCACTGTATTCAGCTCTTCGCTGCCCAACTCATCACGGCATTGGTTGCCCGGTATTGATCAGCCGGGTGTTTCGTTTACAACTGATTTAACCCTTATCCATCCATCCGGAAAAAATGCTGTTGCAACAGGACAGCTTGAAAGCAGTGAAGTAATATCCGTTGATGAAGAATCTTCGAGATTCAGAAGCCGCTTTCAGATTGCCCCTTCAGATCTATTTATCGCTTTTGGTGATTTCGAAACCAAAAGCCGAACCAACGGCAGTCACAGGATTTACATCCATTCTGAAGTCATAAACATTTCTGATGAGATTAAAGAACAGATATTAGATAAATCTGCACAATTACTGAATGATTTAGGCCAGATTACAGGAGCTGATTACCCGCACCGCGATCTTCATATTATCCTGATGAATGATAACATGTGGGAGAAAAAAAATTATTACTCGGGTGTAGTTATTGCTTCAGATTTAGAAAACCCGTTACCGGAAATACATTATGGTATCATTGGGCAATGGGCTGGAGTTTATCTGAAACCGAAAACCCTGGCAAATCCGGATGCTCTGAAAATTATGAAGGGTTATCTTGCAATGATGACCGATTTTTCTGTGACTGAAGTATCAGAAGTAAATTTAAATTTATTGGAGACAAGTACAGATTATTTATATAACGCTTTTCTGCCTGTAGATGCAGAAAGCTGGATTCACTTTTTGGATATGAACCCCGACTTTCTGGATGCTCTTGAAATATCCATGGATACATTTTTCAGCAGGTCGGGTTCTCAGTATAACTGGTATGATGCTGCACACTTGATATACCAACAAACTGGTCAGCCCTATTTTGAAAACCCTGATTTTGAAATGCCCGAACGCGAAGCTGAAGATGAATTTGTTTACAGCGCAGATCTTGACTGGAATGAAGAAGATGGCTCCGTGACTATTCAATTTACAGCTGAAAAAGACGTGATAGAAGAGCTGGTTAGTGTAAAAGCGATTGTCTACGATTTTGACGATATAAGGGAAAGAAGCCTTGATTTTACCGGTGCGCAGGATGAGGTTGTGATAAGTGTACCGGCAACAGTTGAAAATGTGAAGCTGACCATTCCTGAAAGAGATGACATTACGTTGCAGGAAAGTAAGCCGTTTATGTTCTGGATTTATCAGCTGCAGAATGATGAAGACGAGAATAACCGGAAGGCGGCCGCAAGAGGGCTCAGCAGTTATGCCGACAATCCTGATCTTCAGCTTGCACTGCTTGATATACTTGGTGCTGAAACAAACGCAGAGGTATATGCAGAAACGATTCGTACACTTTCAAAAGTAACGGATGGCGCGAGTGGAACCGCACAAATATATCTTGATAGGGCGAGAACCGATCAGCATAAAATGGTACAATTGGAAGCCGTTAAAGCGTTAGCTGCATATCGGGATAATGATCAGGTTATCAGCAGGCTCAGATCATTAGCAAGTGGCAGTGAATACCGCGATGTGAGATTGCAGGCAATACATTCTCTTTCAAAAGTGGTTGATGCAGACGCATTTTTAAATATTGCAGAATCACTGATGCTGGATGACCGGCTACTCTATGAAGTGCCTGACCTGATGAGAATTTTGACTGATGTTGAAAAAACAGATCAAGCGATCAGATTTTCTGAAACCTTTTTGAGCAGTGAGTTTCCTCCTGATGTGCGAATCAGGATTTTGAGTCTTATGCAGGAATTTGATGATTCAGCATCATCCTGGGAAAACAGGCTGCAAACATTACTCAGAGACAGTGACCCAAGAATTCGGTACAAATCTGCATCATCACTGCAAATGTTGAGTGAATCAGAAAGAGAGAATCTGGTTAACGAGTTATTGGCAGATGAGTTTGATGAAAGAGTATACAGGGCCTTAACAGACTAAGTTTACCAGCCGCCGGTATCATTTTCAGATTCTTCCCAAAGAGGTTCGACAAGAGCTATCAAATCATTCCCATTGTGATTTGAAATAGCAGTGTACCAATAATCACCCCATTTCCAGGAAACAACGTGTTTTCCTTCAATTTCCCTGATGTGATAATCATCGTAGGTTTTGCATTTTTCCACAGCTTCCGGATCACGTACAATGTAATCGTTCGATTCTAAATGATCGATATTGAATGCAAAAACAACGACGTGCTCATCTATTTCAGGCTGATAAAATTCTATGAAAGGTGTTTTAAAATCATCAACAAAATCTGCATAGGCTACTCTATTGATTTCTGCACCATTTATGAGTGGCAATCGCAGGGGATGTGATATTTCATTGTGTAAATAATCAGAGGCATCGCCAATAGAGCCAGGGTTAAAACCGGATAGAGAGACGTCTTTATAGATTTCATCCTCGAAATGAGTGTATGCAGTTTGTTCAATACTCAGGGATTCATTTGGTACATAGGAGGATCTGTCAAGCAGTTCAATGGTAACGAGCGTTAAAAATAGAATTACTGCTGCTGCAGCTACATAGCGTGCCGGTTTTAAAATATTTCTGAAAGGATTGTACTTATTAGTTTCTTCAGCGCTTTCATTTTTTAATGGGGTTACCGGAGTCTGTTCGATATCGGAAACTACTTCTTCAGATGATTCCAGATCCATATCCTGAATAATTTGCAATATCCGTTCTTTCAGTGAATCAGGAGCTTCTTTTTTGGTAAGCTTTTTATTGAGCAGATTTTTTATGTAAAGCGCATTTTCATACTCAATTCGGACCTCTTCATCTTTCTTTATGTATGCGAAAAAAGCAATACGCTCTTCCTGGCTGGCTTCATTATCAATAACAGCCGGCAGTAACTGAATTGCACTTTTTCTATCTAACTTCTTCATAACTTTTTATACATCTTTAAATTGAGATAAAGCTATCCATATTCTTTAAAAGATTTTCAGCTGTAGTTGATTGTTTGGACTTTAATAAATACCTAAGACTTATTTTCCAAACCATTTCAAATATCAGATCATTCAAAGAAGGCTGATTATTTTTCATACAACGCGTATTTGGCCAGTTTGTTGAAAAATTTGAAACAAAAAAAGCCCCGCAATTTGAAATTACGAGGCTTTGAATATGGCAGGCAAAGAGTTACATATTGCTCACGATCTCTTCGCCAAACTCCGAACATTTCAACAGTGTGGCTCCTTCCATCAATCTTTCAAAGTCGTAAGTGACTTTTTTATCGCTGATAGCTTCTTCCAGGCCTTTTTCAATAAGATCAGCTGCTTCGCCCCAGCCCATATAGCGGAGCATCATTACTGCTGAAAGAATTAAAGATCCGGGATTTACTTTATCCTGGCCGGTATATTTCGGAGCTGTTCCGTGGGTTGCTTCAAACACAGCAATTCCTGTGTCGTAATTAATATTAGCACCCGGTGCAATACCGATTCCTCCAACACATGCCGCCAGAGCATCTGAAATGTAATCTCCATTCAGGTTCATGGTTGCAATTACATCATATTCAGCCGGCCGGGTAAGGATTTGCTGCAGAAAAGCATCGGCAATCACATCTTTTATAACAATGCCATTTGGCAATTCACACCATGGTCCGCCATCGATTTCTTTACCGCCAAATTCTTCTTTGGCAAGTTCGTAGCCCCAGTTTTTAAAGCTGCCTTCAGTAAACTTCATGATGTTACCTTTGTGAACCAGCGTTACGCTTTTTCGTCCTTGGTCAATGGCATAGTTGATTGCAGCACGAACCAGGCGCTTGGTTCCTTCAATTGAAATGGGCTTAATCCCGATCGAAGAGGTTTCAGGAAATCTGATGTTTTTTGTTCCCATTTCATTGATCAGAAAATCCCTCACTTTTTTGTTTTCCGGAGTCCCTGTCTGATATTCGATACCGGCATAGATATCTTCGGTATTTTCACGGAAAATCACCATATCAGTCAGTTCAGGCTGACGCACAGGGCTGGGTGTGCCATTATAATATTTAACTGGACGCACACAAGCGTAGAGATCCATTTTTTGCCGAATAGCAACATTTAATGATCGAATGCCACCACCAACCGGAGTGGTAAGCGGCCCTTTGATACCCACTTTATACTCTTCAAATGCTTTAAGTGTATCTGTTGGCAGCCATGTATCTTTATCGTAAACTTCTAAAGCTTTTTCACCGGCATAAACTTCAAACCAGTTTATTTTCTTTTCGCCGTTAAAGGCTTTTTTTACTGCGTTGTCTACCACATTTTTCATAACCGGTGTGATATCTATCCCGATTCCATCACCTTCGATGTATGGGATAACCGGATCGTTACCAACATTAAGTGAACCGTCACTGTTTTTTTTAATTGTGGTTCCTTCAGTTGGCCTGGTTAATTTGTCAAAACTCATCTTCATTACTGGTTTAGGTTAGAAATTTTGCTGCTCAATAATAACGAAAATTTGGGACAATTTGACTGGCAGCTGTGGGTGGTGAGCTTTCAGCTGTTAGCCATCAGCTTTCAGCGAAATCGTCATTTCACGTTTCACGTTTAGTCCGCCTACCGCAGCTGCCAACAGCTTCTTCATTCATGTTTCACTGAACAAACATTAAAAACCTCTAATAATTCATTTTCTCTGTAACACCCAATCAACCGATTTCTCTTTGATTTAACAAGAAGCAAAATCCATACGGAGAGCTGGATATGAGGGGTTACTATATAGCTGTACTTTCAGTGGTTATTATATGCATTTCGGCATTCTGTGTTCAGGCACAGCATTTGATGCCAAAGTTAGTGTATCCGGAAACTGGAAGCTCGTTTACGAAAACAAATATTGATAACCACTTCCTGTACAATATACCGTTTACGCATGAACTGATTGGTTCTGATAAATATCGCCAAAGCGCATACGGGAAGTTATTTAAACTACCTTCAGGCGATGATGTATTAATTGGAGACGAAAGAGTTTTTTTTGTCAGAAATGTACTGAACCCGTCGCAATGGTACACGATCACAGCAAAACTGTTTTACCTGTCTGATAAGGCTGCAATATGGATCAACCTCGATGACGTTGAGAATTATTATGATGCAGAAATTTTTGAACAGATTAGAATTCGGCTTCATCAATCAACACTGCTTGAATCTATCCAAAAAGAAAAGGGTATTTTAGAAATTTTGGAAAACTATTTCGGAACTCCTCCTGACATTGACGGAACCGGCTTGGTGCATATATTATTTCTTGATATTCCGGATAATTTTGAAAGTACGGGGGGATATGTTGCCGGGTTTTTTGATCCTGTAAACTTATTCGATCACGAATATTCTAACAGGATGGCACTCGTCTATATAGATCTTTATCCTACATTATACCATGAAAACAATGTACATATTGACCGAACAACTGCAACGGTTGCCCACGAACTGTAGCATTTAATTCATGCTAATTACGAAGGAGAAATAGCACAGAACCTGTTCATAAATGAAGGGCTTTCTGAACTGGCTGAAATCATAACTGGTCATAAGCCGCGTGAGGCAGAGTCGTACCTACGCAACCCTAACAGACCTTTATTTTCCTGGAATTTTGAAAGTCCACTTCCCGATTACTCCCGTGCTTCACTCTTTATGCACTACCTCTATGAAAGAACCGGCCCGGAATTCATTAAGCCACTTGTGCAAACAGAAGTTAAAGGTGTTGAAGCATTAAAAAATGTACTACATCAAAAATTCTCAATAGAATTTGGTGATTTATTCAGACAGTGGGGGCAGAGCCTTTTTGCCGGCAAAAGTGACCCGGACGTATACCAATATTCTCATAAATCAAGGAATGCATTAAAATTCCCGATGCCCATAAATCCCAATCCATATCCTGTGGCCGGAAGAATGGCTACAGGCAGCTGGATTCATCAGCCACTTTTTTTTCCGCTCACCGCAGAGATCGAATTACAGACTGAATACTCTCTTCCTAATATTGAATGGAGTAGTATTGTTTCAGGGCCGGCAGGAGATGAAACTTATACTGAAAATTTGTCCTGGCCATTTGTTACAGCAAATGGCTTACAGCACAGTACAATTGGACTCCTTGCGACACATGAAGGGTACGGGGATGATCACTCGACAGTTACATTTAAAGCCGATGGCACTTTAGCTGGTGAATCGGTAATGCTTGCTCACGGAAATGGCCTGCCTCAATCGTTTTCAGGCAACGCTTCTTTTTTGCTGCTGGATGAGGAATTTGAGATTGGCGCGTTATACAATGCGAAAAACGCAGGCTGGGTTCGAAGTATTCGCTTTAAATCTATTTTTTTAAATGAACTTCAGGAAAGTCAAATTCCGCAAAGCACACCACGTATGGTACTTGTTGATCTGTACCGGGTTGATGAAAACAGCCAAACCGTAAAATTGATACCTACCATTCACCATACAGTAAACAGACCTTTTGGAAATCTCTCATACGAAACTATTGCATTAGATGATCACTATGATATCCTTTCCGAATATAGCGGAAAACTGCTGATAACTCTCAGAAGCGATCATGAATGTGAAAATAAAACGGCTGTTGGCATGAACTATTCTGGTACAGACAGCACATTGATGCGGACAGGCCCGGAAGAAAGCTGGAGCTCCATCAGTGAATACCCCGTTCAAAACGGCAGCCTTGCAGGCTGGAACGCAATCCTTGAAATCGAATTTATTCAACAGGCTTCCGATAATTACAGTAGGCTGCCACTCTATTTTTCAGCCGAAGCCGATACCGAAAAAATGGTATTAAAAATTGAAAGCCCGGCTGCGAT
>SLAU01000064.1 GCA_007126675.1 Balneolaceae bacterium | reverse complement strand
TTGATTTTCAGGATTTCAGCAAATCGTTTTTTAAGGCATATGGTTCGCAGGCTTGTGGGCTCTATGGTTCAGGTTGCAACCGGCAAAATTACCATGAACGAGTTTTCTGATCTGTTAAATAAAAATGAATTAAAACAAAAAGCATTTTCTGCTCCACCTCAGGGACTTATTCTTGAAAATGTGATCTATCAAAAATGAAAGGTTGAATACTAATTAAGTATATTGATTAAATTCTGAATCAAATTAACTTTTCAATTAAAATTCAAGCTTAATCAACACCAGGAAATTTTTCTCAAAAAGTATTTATGAATAAAATAGAATCCGAAGTTTTGATGTCTGGTAAAACTACCTTTCGTTTAGAAGTACCGTATAAACTTATTGAAACAGGTGTGAAATCAGAAAGCAAGCCGTTAATTGTCTATTTACATGGATACGGCCAGAATATTGAACAGTTTGAGAAAATCTGTAAGCCACTGTTAAGTACAAAAGCATATCATCTATTTATTCAGGGTCCTTACCCTATTTATGATACAAGCAGAAAAGTTAACGTGTCGAAATGGGGGAGAGCCTGGTACTTATATGACGGCAATCGGGGGCAATTCATCAAGTCACTCGAAATCACCTCAGAGTTTATTCAAAGTGTAATCGACAGAATGTTAAAAATCATACATCCCGAAAGAATATCAATTTTGGGATATTCGATGGGAGGATATCAGGCAGGATATTTTGCATTAACCAGATGGAAACATATCAATGAGCTTATTGTTTTAAATGCCCGTGTAAAAACTGAGGTCGTGCATGATAACTGGGAAAATTTAAAACATTTAAATATTTTGGCTTTACACGGTAAAAATGATGAATCTGTTAAACATGAACCTCAAAAAAGTGAGATTGAAAAACTAAAAAAGGCAGATTTAAATGCAAAATTTAAGATGATTGATGCCTCACATAAGTTAAACAGGCAATATTTTGATGAAATAAAAGACTGGCAAAAAAAATTAGGCTACAATTAAAGATATTATTGGTAGCTTTATCTCAATATTTTTATAATATAGTGATATTATAAGTTTTGAAATCTACATTCACTTATACCTGAATTATGACAACATCTACAGACGAAAAAAGTATGAATGTGCTGGTTGTGGAAGATGATCCCACAGTAAGGACACTTGTTAAAGCTATTCTTCAACATAAAGGTAATGGAGTTGATTTAGCCGGTACTGCCAGTGAAGGCGAAAAACTCGCACTTGAGAATGAATACGATATGATCATTCTCGATCTCAGATTGCCTGACGGAAACGGATATGATGTATGTGAATCAATTCGTGAGAAGGGCGTTACCACTCCCGTGCTTGTTTTATCTGCAGAACATGAAACAAATGTTAAAGTTCAGGTATTAAATGTTGGCGCAGATGATTACCTCACAAAGCCTTTCAACAGCGATGAACTTGTAGCCCGTATTGATGCGATCAACAGAAGAAGCACAGCAGGAGATTTTGAAAAGGAACTGAAGTGTGGTGAATTGAAGGTAGATCTGATTAACAGAGATATGCTTGTTAATGATAATCAGGTTCCGTTAACAAATAATGAGTTCAACCTGCTTGTTTACTTTATGAAAAATAAAAATAAAGTAATCTCACAAGAAGAACTCGCTGAAAAAGTCTGGGATATTCATTTCGATACCCAAACGAACTACATTAATGTATATATCAGTTACCTGAGAAAGAAAATCAGAGAGCATTCTGAAAAAGATTACATTGAAACTATTCGGAAACAGGGTTTCAAGTTTAAGTGTGATGACTAACTGTTAAAGCAGTAAGAAACTTTGCAGCAAACAGGTGGTAAGAATCAATTTAATTGAATCCACAGCTGAAGGATATGAACTTTCCTTTATGATCTGAGAAAACACACGACTATTCTAGTCAGGCCGAACTTTCACATCCGAAAAGTAAGAGGTAGGTATCAATCCATTGAAGTTGGATTATTTCTGGCTACTTCCTGATACATCATATATTCTTCTGGAGTTGTATCTGCAAACAGATAGTTCAAAGGATCCACAGGCTGTCCGTTAAATCGAACTTCATAGTGTAAGTGTGGCCCATTTGTTACGCCGGTGTTTCCTGTGTAGCCTACCAGCTCGCCGCGCTCTACTCTGGTTCCGGGTCTGATGCCATCAGCAAAACCGGAGAGATGTGCATATCTTGTTTTGTACCCAAAACCGTGATCAATAATTAAAAGATTACCATAAGTGCCTCGGCGGCCTGCAAACTCTACCACTCCATCACCTGTGGCATGAATATCTGTACCAATATCAGCCCTGAAATCAATTCCTTCATGCATCCTTTTATATCTGAAAACAGGATGAATTCTCATGCCAAATCCGCTTAACAGAACACCATGCAGAGGTCTGATAGCAGGAAGGTGACGTAATCTTTCATTATTTTCGTTGTAATAACTTTGAATTTCTTTAAATGACATTTTTTGAACATTTACTCTTCGTTCAAGATTGTCGAGCCTTGAAGCGGTCCATTTCAAAATGTCAGATGCATCCTGGCTGTAAACGTCAAATTCAGCATAAGGATCGGCACCTCCTGTGCCCGGAACACGTTCATCCTCAGCTATTACCTCCATACCAAGCACAGACCGGTACATCTCATTGTCCATATTAGCAATACTCTGAACTTCTTGTTCAAGGCTTTGAATAACAGTTCGCGTAGATTCGAGGTGTTCTATAAGCCGGTTATTTTCTGCCTTCAAAGCAATTTCTGCAGGGCTTCCAAAATTATGAGAAAGTATTGCTATGCAAAGTGAGGCAAATACCACACCACTGATAATCCATACTGAGAAAGTATGAACTGCTTCCTCATGTTTGGGGTAAGTAATAGGTACAAATTCACACTTGTCACTGTCGTAAATGTAGTGATGAGAATGTTTCATTGTTTTTAACGTAGTAGACTATTTCTGAGCAGTATTAAAGATAATATATTAACAATGGTATTAAAAAGAGTACTTTGGAGCCAATTTGTTACTCAAAATCTCCCTCAAAGTACTCAACTGCCCTACCTGGCATATCATAGCGATGTTTTTTTTCACTGATATGCTGTTTTATTTTTTCCTGGAGTGCCTCTGCTGCATTGTAACCGTAATGTTTAAGTAAATAGTTAAGAGCAATTACTTCTGCAATTACAGTAATATTTTTTCCGGGTGTAATCGGCAGATGTATTAAGGGTATTTTTGTATCTAAAATTTCAGCTGACTTATGGTTTAAACCGGTTCTCTCAACATCTTTTGAGTCTCCCCATAGAGAAAGCTGAAGAACTACTTCAAGCCTTTTTTGATAGCGAATAGAGCGAATTCCAAACATTGATAAAACATCAACAATGCCAAGGCCGCGTATTTCCATAAAATGTTTATTGGTTTCGGTGGCTGAAGCAAGTAATACGCTTCCTTTTTTTGTAAGCATTACCACATCATCCGATACAAGCCGGTGTCCTCTTTCAACCAAATCCAAGGCAACTTCACTTTTACCAATGCCGGATTTCCCGCTTATCAGTATACCTATTCCGTAAACATCAACCATTGTGCCATGAGCCACAGCCTGTGTTGCAAAGAAATCCTCCAGAAAATCTCTTAGCAAAAACATGAATTTGGTTGTTTCGAGAGAGGTACTGATAATCGGAATCTTTTGAGATTCTGCTCTTTTTAAGAGCTTTTGTGGCAGTGTGTTGTTATCAGTTAATACAATCAGAGGTACATCAAATGAGGTCAGCTTTTTGAAAGACTCAAATTGGTCTTTATCAGAAAGGGATTTGATATACTGAGTTTCGGTGTTACCGATTATTTGTATTCGCTGATGCGTGAAAAGCTCAATATAACCTGCAAGAGCCAGGCCGGGCCTGTGAAGATCAATTTCGGTGACAAACTTTTCTTCTAAGAAAGAGTCACCGGTAATCACTTCAATCGCGATCTGGACATGTGTCCGTAAACGTTTAATAAGTGAAGCTACATCAATCTTCTCTTTACCCGGTATTGGCTTTAGATTTTGCAGAGACATAATTTATTTATTAGTACTGCTCGAAGTGTTTGGTTTTATATTTTCGTATTTGTCGGATTGCAGTATCAACTGCTGAGTTAATAGCCTGTTCATAGGATGGAGCAGCCTCCTGCACGTTTAACAATTTCTTTGGTACTTTTACATTCAGTTCAGCTCTGAAGGGATTTTCATCATCCTGTCCCGGCTGCAATAATACATCACATACAAGTATTTTATCATAAAACTGTTCCAGTTTTTGCACAGCATCAAGGCTGTACTCTTTAAGATTTTGGTCGGCTTCAAAATGTCTTGCTGTGAAAGTGGTTTTCATAGTTATTTAATCGGTTTAGGGTTAATTTTCTGCCCTTGGGTGGGCGTTATCGTAAACTTTTTTTAAGCGCTCCACGCTCGTATGCGTATAAACTTGAGTTGCTGAGAGATTTGCGTGGCCTAATAGCTCTTTAATCATTCGAATATCGGCTCCAGCATCCAGTAAGTGTGTTGCAAAACTATGGCGCAATACATGCGGGCTTTTTTTTGAGGATTCGGTTGCAAGTTCAAAGTAATTTTTTACGATTCGTTGAATCATTCTTGGGTACGAACGTTTACCGGTTGGTGATATAAACAACGATTGCCTGTCATCAGGTTCAGTATTTTTCCCAAATAGTTGTTCTCTGGTTTCCAGATGAGATTTACAGGCATTTAAAGCATGTGAACCCAAAGGTATAATTCTCTGTTTGTTTCCTTTTCCAGTTACGTGTATCTGTTTCTGCTTAAAGTTCAGATCTTTTACGTTTAACTCTGTTAGCTCACTTAAGCGAATTCCGGTACTGTAAAAGAGTTCCAGTATTGCCCTGTTTTGTTTTTCAGCTGGTGTATCACCATCAGCGAGTTCCATCATACGGTTAATGTCTTCGCTTTGGATAGTTGCAGGCAGCCGTTTTTCTTTTTTGGGAACAATTAATAAATGAGCAGGATTTTTAGTTATGTATCCTCTTTTAAAGCAATATTTAAAAAACGAACGAATAGAGGCTACTTTTCTTGCAATTGAATTTCTGGCCATTCCCTGCTCGGAAAGATGGCCCAGCCAGAGCCTTATTGACAATCGGTCTATACTTTCTGGTTCAATAGCTTCATTATTTTCTGATTCAGATTCGATAAACTCAGTAAACTGGTTTAAATCATTCTCGTAAGAGATAATGGTATGCCGGGAAGCATTTTTTTCGATCTTCAGATATTTCAGATATTTTTCAATTTCTCGCCTCATCTATACATTAATATGTAGTTTCTTTGAATAAAATAAAATGCCAATCTTAACAATTACGAAACTTTACGTCCCTTCCACAATACTTTGTTACCTGTCAGATAATCATAGATTTTAACCATGCCAAGCCATTGAAACCAAAGCACACCTATCGGGTGGGTAAAGGCATAAATCGGGTTCCATCTGAACCAAACAGCGAGTATAAGTCTATGCAATAAAACCAGTGAAATAACTCCGGCTGCCATAAAGAATATTTCCGCATACCGGAAAATCCATGCGTGAATGATTGAATAAAATGGAATTATAAAAACAATGATATGAATTAAAGCGGCAGATAAAAATTTAGGTATCGAATAGTTAAAACCGGCCAGGAAGTTTTTTCGAAACCCCTGGAACATTTCTTTTGATGATTGATACATATCGCACCGAATAGAGCCAACTCCGGAAAACATTCTAAGAATTAATCCCTTATTCTTAATTTCCCTTGCAAGTTCAACATCTTCCACAATTTCAGACTTTACCGATTCATGGCCACTGATTTCTGAGTAGGCTTGTTTTGTAAAAGCAACACATTGTCCGCAGGCTGCGGCAAAGGTATCTGAAAATCTTTTATATACGAAAGAAGGCATCCAGCGAGGTTTCCGATATACATAAATAGAGGGGAGTAACGTGAGTAATGCATAGTAAACCAGAGGCATAGCAGATTGCTGCCAAAAACCGCGCATTATTTGTTCCGGCCAAACGGTTAACATATCCAAATTGTATTTCTTAAATGTGGCTTCCAGTTTTTCCAAAAACTGATCATATAATTCGGTATCAGCATCCAGGAAAAGTATAATATTGCCGGTTGCAGTTTTACCGAGCTGATTACATGCCCAGGGTTTTCCGAGCCAGTCTTCAGGTTTTGGTGCGCCGTCAATTTTTCTTACTAACCCGGGAAACTTTTCACTGTAACGTTTGATTATTTCAGCAGTTCTGTCTTCTGAGTTATCATCCAAAACAAGGATCTCAAAATTTCCATGCTTTTGCGTACACACCGATTCAAGTAATTTTCCAATTACCGCTTCTTCATTGCGGGCTGGAATACAAACTGATATCTTCTTTGTAAATGAAGAATCAGGTTTTTGATAGATTAAATTTGTGAGCTCAAATCTGTTTCTAAGGAACACAACAGATGTTAAAAGCATATAAAAAAGCGCAAACGAATTTAACCAGAACAGCAGAGTTTCGATCATTTTTAATTATTGTAAGGCTGATCAATTTTAATCACTTGATAAACCGATTTAATGCGGATTAAATTCTTATGAAAATAATTTCCGATTACAGGAAAGATACCAAATCAAATAAACCGAATCCCGGCAGTTATGAATGGTGGTATTTTGATTCTTTATCTGAGGATGGCAAAACCGGAATAGTGATCATTTTTTATGATGGTAATCCATTTTCACGCAGATATATTGAGCGAATCGATGAAGAGAAGGATGTAATTGCGGATGATTTCCCCGCAATCAGCATATCGGTTTATCACAATGGCGAAACCATTTATTATGGGTTTGAAGAAGTAAACCCGGTTGATTCAAACTTTGGTGAAACAAAACCTTCAGGCAGAATCAAAAAAAACACATTTCATCTGGAAGAAGATGGGGAAAGTTTGACATACAAAGTTAAGCTTGATCAAAAGCTGCCATCGGGAGACTTTATTGAGGGCGAGCTTTCATTTAAGTCAGATAAAATATCTTTTGATTTAACACAGAATGATCACGGTGTTGGATCTGCCACACATCAATGGAACCTTGTGCAACCCGGGGCTGCTGTTTCAGGAGAAATTCAAATCGGCGGTTTTAAATCATTTCAGGCAAAGTTTGATGGTCGTGGTTACCATGATCACAATGTGGGCGCAGAGCCGATGAAAGAGAGTTTCAGAGAATGGTACTGGGGGAGGGTCCATTTTTCTGATTCTGTACTCATTTATTACATGATGAATGAAGATGGAGTTTGGGAAAATAAAGCATGGATATTATGTGATAAAGAAGTACAAAAAGGAAATAACCCAGTTACGATTCAAACAGGTAAAGCAAGGAATATATTTGGTCTAAAATCAGCAAGAAAAATTGAATTAAGATCCGAAAACTTTAATTTCTTCGTTCAAAAAAACCGGGTTATCGATAACGGACCTTTTTATCAAAGGTTTATCAGCCGAGTGATAGTTGACAGGGCTGGGAAAACCGAACAGGGTTTTGGTTTTAGTGAATACATAAATCCGTCCAAAATATATTCCCGTATTTTTTGGCCACTTGTAAACATGCGAATTCATTATCCCGAAAAAACGCATTGGGTCCAGAAAAGCCCAAAACTCAGTAGAATAACCTGGTGACAAACTGCCTCCGGCTGATCTCCCTGCAACAGCCCGCTAACACGTACAAATATCTGGGTTACATTCTACCGTCTATCATAGGGAACTTTTTGAACAGTTATCAGGGGACTGGGCCGACATTTTTTCGTTGATATGGTTAGTCGAACTGAGGATCAATAGTTAAAATCTAATAATCGAGTCCCGGCTGAGTAATTCTGAAATTTTCTTCAGCTTTTTTCTTATCTACCATCTCTTCTACATCCTTAAGCAGCTGTTTTGCATCAAAAACAATTCCGTCTTTAATCGTATACACAACACCGCCTACACGTTCAGCCTCATTATCTTGATTTACCCTGATTGCACCCGTTCCGTATAAAACTTTTAGGTTTTGCTGCGGATTTTCATCCAGCAATATCAAATCAGCCAGTTTATTGGGTTCAATTGTTCCGAGTTTATCATCAACGCCCAAAACCTCGGCTGCTCTGAGCGAAGCAGATTGAAAAATTTCGAGAGGATGGAAACCGGCTTCTCTGAACAACTCCATCTCCTGGATGTAAGCAAATCCGTAAAGCTTGTAGATGTAACCCGCATCAGCACCAAGTGTAACTTTACCTCCCCGGTTTTTATACTCATTGATAAACTTCATCCAGATGCGATAATTTTCTTTCCAAGCTATTTCCTGTTCGGTTCCCCAGTCGAACCAGTAAGAACCGTGTGCCCGCCTGTCGGGCTTAAAAAATCTCCATAAGGATGGCAGTGTGTATTTTTCGTGCCACTCTGCCCGGCGCTGCGCCATCAGATCTCTGCTGGCTTCATAGATTGTAAAGGTTGGATTTATTTCGAAATCCAGCTCGAGCAGCTGATCCATAACCTTATTCCATTTCTTACTCCCGGGTTCAGCTGCTTGTTTCCACAATCTGCCGGCTTCTTCAAATCTGTGCTGTTCGTCACTGTAATTATAATCAAGCGGATAGTCCTGAATTACGCGGTCAGTAAACATTGCTTCGGGCAAGCCATACCAATGAGTCATTCCTCTCAATCCCATTTTTGAAGATTCCGTTACATTCGCATAAACTACGCGCGTTTGCGCGAGATGCGCCAT
>SLAU01000248.1 GCA_007126675.1 Balneolaceae bacterium | reverse complement strand
ATGTGAGTGTTATGCGCCCACACTATTCCTTTGCTGTTATCACCATAGAAATCAAGTAAGCGTTTTGCGGTCAGATAAAAATGAGATGCTCGTGCGTTCCATGAGCTGGCATCTCTTCGTAAATTTCCCCGATAATGTTCTTCAGCATTTATAACAAGCTTTGCGTTATGTTCCGCATTAAATGATTGCCAGGAATCATCAAAAGCAGCCGAGTTTCTGACCATAGCCAGCACCTCTTCCATTTCGGTTGAACAGTCATCACCGGTTCGGGCTACCATCTGAAGATATTCACCGATGTCGCTGAATCGTGATAGGCATCCATACGCTCGCTCAGCACGGGAAGCTGATTCCGGATCAGCCTCTTCAAAGAAACGCACAACATCATTCATCGCAGCTTGCTTTGCGTAAAGATCGATTCCATAAAAGCCCACGCGTTCTTCCGGTGATAAATCCCGATTATAATCATGAAGCCAAACAATCAGATCCTTCACCTCCTGATTTCTCCACATCCACAACGGCCAACGATCAATGTAGTCCATTGCCACTTCTGCCGATTCCGGCGCATCGGGTTTGTGCTTCACATATTTATTAATTCTCGACAAAGCCGGCCAGTCACCTTCTACAGCAATGAAATTATAGCCTTTTTCAGCTATTAAACGCTTGCTCAGTTCTGCACGCCACACATAAAACTCCGAAGTTCCGTGAGAAGCCTCTCCCATCAGAACCAGTTTTTGATCTTCAATTTGATCTAGCATGCGGTCAAAATCTCCGGGAGAATCGAATGCAATAGCTTTTTCTTTAAGGGTTTCTACTAAAGTTTGAGCCTGAGATTTATCTGCGTCAATCAGAAAAAAAACAGAAAGGCTTAAAATGAATGCAAGTGTGCTTTTTGTCATTGTGGAATAGATTCAGTCATTGTTTACTGTTATGATACACGATGAACCGGCATCTTACAAATCAGGCTTAATTGAAAATTTAAATTTTAATTAGCGTGAACTCGATATAAAATCGTGGAATTTGGATGTCAACCGTGACGTTGTCCAAAAAGAAAATCAATTAATGGACCAGCTTAAATAATTTAGTCAATTTATCCCTCTCTATTTTTTAGAGAGGGAGATAGGATGAGTTAGAAGGATAAATCTAAATTATTTAAGCGAAATACGATGAATTATACCTTTTTGGAAAACCTCATGACAAATTTGATAAGGCTTTGCAATTTCACGCCCTGTTTGTACACTTTAATAACCCTTATCAATAACTAACGATAATCACAGAAAACTTTTCTTTCACAGATTCTGTACTTTATCTGACATCCTGTAACTATGAATACGGCTATTGGTTGAGATGTATCCACACATTATTCAGGAATTTATAAATCAAAATTGGCATAGATCTATGATTCGCATTTCTTGTTTTTTTCTGTTCATTACATTTTTAACTGCTGATGTTTTTGCCCAGGAACGGGGTTTACAGCCCGATGATTACTACCAGTTTCAGTTTTTGGGTGATCCTCAAATTTCACCTGACGGTGAGCGAATACTATTCACAAAAACATCGATTGCTGACGATAAGCGCACCCGTGAGTCATCAATCTGGATTGCAAGCACATCGGGTGATTTTGAACCACGTGCATTCACATCAGGCAAAAACGACAGAAATCCGCGATGGTCACCGGATGGTGAGACAATTGCTTTTATTGCCAACCGCAATGACGATACCAAAATCTGGTCGATTCCACTGAGAGGAGGAGAAGCAAAACCTTTATTCGAGTCAGAGCACGGAATATCCGGTTTTGAATGGTCGCCCAACGGAGACAGGTTGCTTCTCAGCTTGAGTAAAGATCTTGAAAATGAGAATAGTAATAATGAGCCGGAAGCAGATGTCAAAATTGTCACAAGCTCACTTTATAAGGGCGACAGAACCGGAATTTTACCGGAGAGAAGAACCCATCTTTGGATGTATCAAATTGACAGCGATTCGCTGCAACAGCTCACCTGGGGTGAAAACTGGAATGCCAGATCAGCTTCTTTTTCACCGGATGGGTCAAAAGTAATTTATCATGCAAACCCGGAGGGCGGTGATTATGAAGGTGATTATAATGCCGATCTGTTTGTGATTCCGGCCGACAGCGGTTCAGTTACTAAACTTACAGAAACAGATGCTCGGTCAACTGGTCCGGTTTGGTCACCGGACGGCAATACAGTTGCGTTCAGTTATACGGAAGGCCGCTACGAGAAAAGCTGGATTTATCTGATCGATGCCGATGGATCAAACAAAAGAAATGCATCTCTGGAGCTGGATCTGATTGCGGGTAATCTTCAATGGTCACCTGACAGCCGGTCAATCTATTTTGAGGCGAACTATCAAGGGGGCAGTGCACTATTGCGGATGTCGGTCGATAACGGTGAGATTGAACCTGTTGTACGGGGAAGCTTTTCAGCTGGCAATTTCACATTTTCTGAGGATGGTACTATTGCTGCTTTCCTGAAACACAGCGAAACCATGCTGCCTGAAGTCTGGAAGTTAAAAGTTCCTGATTATGAGCCGGTGCAGATCAGCCGGATGAATGAAGCACTTCTTGATACTCTCAAACTCAATACTCTGGAATCATTTTGGTTTGAAAATGAGTCGGGCGGACAGTCACAAGGCTTTTTTCTTGAACCCGTAAACCGGGAAGAGGGTGAAATGTATCCGCTCGTTTTAAATATCAAAGGAGGACCCGGCGGAATGTGGGGACATCAATGGTTCCATGAATTTCAGATGCTTGCTGCCAAAGGATACGCTGTGTTTTTTACAAATTACAGGGGCAGCCATGGCTACGGCTTTGATCATCAAAGTGCTGTATTTCAGGATTATGGGGGCACAGATTACCGCGATAATATGGATGGCCTTGCCAGGGCGCTCGAACAATATGACTGGATTGATCAAGACAGGCTATTTATTACAGGCGGCAGCCACGGCGGATTTTTGACAAACTGGATTACTGCACACCATCCCGATAAATTTCGTGCAGCCGTTACTCAAAGAAGTGTAAGTAACTGGATCTCAGAGGCGGGAACGCAAGCATATGTGCCCCAATCAATGCGCGAAGAGTTTGGCGGCACAATCTGGGAGAATTTTGATTACTACTGGGGAAGATCCCCTTTGAAATATGCCGATCAGGTAAAAGCGCCTACATTAATCATTCACAGTGATGGCGATCAAATCACCCCAATCGGTCAGGGGGAAGAGTGGTACTTCGCTTTAAAAATAAATGATGTACCTGTTGAGATGGCAGTTTTCCAGGGCGAGGGGCATGGATTATCCAGAAGCGGCACCCCCATAAATCTTGTGAAAAGACTGGAATTAATTATTGACTGGTTTGAGAGATACAGGTGAGCCGGATTTATGTGGGTATCTGATCCTGTATAGAACCATCATTCTTTCTCGTTCGAAAGGGATCACTTCGTGGCAAATTATCGCTGAGCTAACCGCAGATTTGCACATAACAACTCTGCGAGACTAAATGGTTACATAAACTCCGAAGAGCCAATGGGTTTAACAGATAGTTGTAAGTTCAGATATCAAGCTTCTTTCTCGTATGCTGCTACAGCATCATCTAGAGTTTTGTGATGATCAAATACGGTGATGAGTTTTGTAACTATCAGCAGGCTTTCGATTCGGTCTGATGCACCGCAAAGCTTCATGTCACCCCCGGCATTTCGAAGTGTGGTTAAAGCAGAAATCATTGCACCCAGACCGGATGAATTCATAAATGTTACTTTACTAAGGTCAGCCACAATGTTTGTTTTTCCGCTTTCAATCATCTCTTTTAAATCTTCCTTGAAATCGGTTACTTTAGGCCCTCCCATTACTTTCCCCTTAAATGTGATTACGGCGACATTATATTTTTCTGTAATTGAGTAGTTCATGACAGCAATAGATTATTGATGACGGGTTAGTCACTGAATTAAACGTAATGTTAATATCCTTTTACTGTTTATAATTTCCAAAAATTATCTGATTCAAAACAGGGGTATAAAAAATTATTTTTTGATTCCGGATCTGATTTTATTCACAATTCAATTATCGGAAGTTGAGACCCTCAAAAAGAATTAAAGGCTTTTAGGAGATATAAAATCTCTTCGGAAATATTCCTTCGCTTCTACAGAATTCCTGCAAAATCGCATGTAATTACAGTTGATCCAGGTATAACAAATATCGGCAAAATAAAGCATTAGTAATGGCAGAGGACTTGTTAAGACATTTACAGCAGGATATTTAAATGTTTAGGATAAAGTTTATGTACTCAAAATTGATCCATGGTGGTTAGTTTTGAAGTTTGTATTTTTTTACTTACCTTACATGTAAATACAAGTAACTACAAATGGATAAAATTATGAAAAATATACTTTTTGGAATATCAGGTGCCCTTATCGGTGCTTTATTAATGGGATTTGTTGGATTTTATAGTTTGCCGGGTCTCATGATGTTGGAAGACGAAACAAACTATGATTTTGAAACAACCGTAGAGGTATTTGAAAGAGAAGTGGAAGATGCAGGCTGGAGTATCATCAAAACACATGATATGAAGGAAACCCTGGAAGGGCATGGCCATGATGTTTTGAATGTGAAAATATTTGAGCTTTGTTCAGCCAGGTATTCTGCTGAGATCCTTAAACTTGATGATGAAAGAATTGTCACTCCGCTGATGCCTTGCAGAGTTGCCATTTATGAGAAAAGTAATGGCAATACCTATATTACCCGTATGGACTCTCAGTTGATGGCAAAACCATTTGGCGGCGTTATTACTGAGGTAATGGATCAGGCTGCTGCTGAAATAGAAGAAGTCATTTCTAAAGTGATCAGATAAAACAGATACCCTGAAACCTTTTTAAAAAAGGTTCGACAAGTGATGAAAGCCGAAGGAATTAATTTTCTTCGGCTTTTTTATTAGTATTGAACCCGGTCTGGTACCGCAAAATGTCTCAGTGAAATTTTGAAGGCAGAGATTTTCAGGAAAGCAAAAATATTGATCTTTTATTCACACTCCGAAATCACTTATAATCAGACACTTCCTTAAATCATATATAATGCGTGAAAACTTATGACTTGCTGCGGACACTGCCGGGATGCCGGTGATTTTTTCAACGAACGGACTGCAAAAAGAGAGCTGAAAAAGTATCGGCGGAAAGGCCCGGAAAAATCAACCCGGTTACTGATTGAGTCGATTCCTGATGAAGCTGCTGCAAACAGTACTCTTCTTGATATAGGCGGCGGAATCGGGGCCATACCATTTGAGCTGTTTAAAAAAGGAGTTCAGCATTCTGTAAATATTGATGCTTCCCGGGCATATCAGTCCGTTTCAAAAAAAGAGGCAGCTGAACGCGGCCTTAAGGAAAAAACAGAATACCACTTCGGAGACTTTACCGATGTTGCCCCAACACTTTCGAGCGCTGATATAGTAACACTCGACAAAGTAATCTGCTGCTACCCTGATGTGGATTTGCTTCTGAAATCATCTCTGGAAAAAACCGAATCATATTATGGCCTTGTTTTTCCACGTGAGAATTTTTTGACAAGAATTGGATTCAGACTCATTAATCTTTGGTTTAAAATCAGAAGAAGTGAATTTCGAACATTTATCCACTCTCACAAAAAAGTAGATGAGATAATACAAAGCCATGGTTTCAGGAAAAAAAGTCAGGACAAGACCATACTTTGGCAGGTAGTATTATATAAGAAAGCAGCCTGATTTTTGCGGAAATCAGAAATACCTATTTCCTGTAATCCACCGCTTTTAGTTTGTCGCCTTCCGATATGTTGGTCTCTTTGCCCGGTACGATATCGGTATTATGTGCGGCTGCACAACTCCAGCCTTCATCGGTTTTGTGGGCAACGAATGTGAATATATTGAACCTCATATCCGGTTTGCCGGCATTCTTTTTTTGTGGAGTTTGATTTTTCAGGCGCATGCGGGCATGTACTGTGGCAACTGAATCGGACAGATATTTAACTTCGGTCTTTGTCACTTTCAAATCCGATTCATTAAATATCACCTTCAGTCCGTAATCATGAGCTTTTCGAATATCCTCTCTGCTGTTCCACCAAATTCCAACTACATTTACAAAGTCGGCGTCATCATCAAACAGTGCGGCTATTTTATCAGCATCTCTCTCATTCCACGCTTCTGCAAACCGTGCAGGGATTTCGTCGGGTGATTGGATTATTATGTTTTTATCGGGTGACATAGTGTAAGCAATTTAGATTGCCATGCGATTATAAAATTATAAAAAAAATCTCCGGGTCCATATGGCTCCGGAGATTTTGAAAGTCTGCTAAAGCGTAAGAAAGCTGAGTCACTTACTATTCATATTTGACAGTACACCCGTATGGAGTATTTGAGCGAACAGCAACTTCTTCACCACTCATGAGTGCGTCCATTGCTTCAACAATGTAGTTACGAGCACCTTCAAGATCACGAATGCGAGCTGTAGGACGATCATCAATTGCACCGTTATACTCAAGAATTCCTTCGGGATTAATTATATACATATGCGGTGTTACACGGGCATCATATGCACGGCCCATTACGCTATCCGTATCGAGAAGAACGGCAGTTGGATGTGCATTTTTTTCTTTAGTGAGCGCTTGGGCTTCTTCAGGCTCAAGATATCCCTGCGTGCCGGGGACTGAAGATATCACCGAAAGCCAAATCACACCTTTATCTGTATACTTTTTCTGTAGTTCCTGCATATTGTTTCCGTTATAATGCTTTACAACAAACGGACAGTCATGGTTCAGCCATTCAAGAATAATATATTTGCCTTCATAATCACTGAGGCTGTGCACGTTACCATAAGCATCCGCAACAGAGAAGTCAGGAGCGGGCTCACCTACTACGGCGCCTGTCCTGTCGGTATCGGTCGTCATGTTCAGAAATGCCAGTGTGGCGATCAGCAATGCGCTGAGAAAGATTATTTTTTTCATGGTTTTAGGATTGATTGTGAGTAATTAGTATTTGCAAAAGTAAATCAAAGGTCTTTTTGAATATGTTGTTCAGGTTTATTCACCAAGCGTTAAAACTTCTCCGCTCGAAATATCTTTAAGTGCATCCATCACAATACCGGGCGTCAGGATTTCAGGGAGAATTTTCGGTTCATCAAAATCTTCACTATAAATTACATAAAGCGGTACGCCGTTCCTGCCGAAGGATGCGAGTGCCCGGGTAATTTCAGGGTTGCGGTTCGTCCAGTCTGCTTTCACCATCACAAAATCGAGCTCTTCAAATCGATCTTTTACACGATTTGAACTGAATATAACCCGCTCATTTGCTTTGCATGTAATACACCATGCTGCCGTAAAGTCGATAAATATATTTCGGCCTTCATCGCGGTACTGATCCACCAGTTTATGGCTGAATGGTTCCCATGCGATTCCATAGCTGTCAACAGATGCAGTTTCACTGCCATTAAATGTTACGGCTTCGGAGGATGCGGAAAAGAGAAAACCGCCCACAATCAGCACGGTAGCAATGGATCGGGTGATGATTCTGGAACGGGTGGAAATCTGATGCCGGTTCCAGCGATGGATGATCCAAATACCCAATGACAGGAATAAAAGACCGATCAGTAAATTCGTTAGTCCGTCAACACCGGCCTGCTGACCAAACACCCAGATCAGCCAGATTGCTGTGGCGAAGAGCGGGAATGCCATTGCCTGTTTAAATGTCTCCATCCATGGTCCCGGTTTGGGAAGAAACTTCATGAGAGCAGGAAATGAGGAAAGCAGGATATATGGAGCTGCCATCCCGATGCCCAGCATTGCAAATATCATTAATGCAGTAGTGGCGGGAAGGGTGATCGCTATTCCAAGGGCTGTTCCCATAAAGGGTGCAGTACACGGTGTGGCGAGAACAGTGGCAAGAATACCGCTGAAAAAAGAGCCCCGCAATCCTTCTCCGGTGCCCGCCTTGCCGGCAACATTGATCAGAGAGCTGCCGATTTCAAAAACTCCCATCAGGCTCAGCCCAAGACCAAACATCAAAAAGGTCATAAATGCGATAAAAGCCGGTGTTTGAAGCTGAAAACCCCACCCCAATTCCTGACCCCCGGCACGCAGCAGCAAGAGGAGTCCGGCCAAAACAAGAAAAGAGAGTAATACCCCTGCTCCAAATATAAAACCGTGTTTCTTTACTTCACCGGGATTATGCCCCGACATCTGCATAAAATTCATCACCTTAATAGATAGAATCGGGAAGACGCATGGCATCAGGTTCAGGATCAGTCCGCCTAAAAATGCGAAACTGAGAATAATTAAAAATCTTAGTGTAAATACAGAAAGTGTACTATCGGTATCACCAACTGATGCAACTGCTTCATCGGTCAAATCAATATCAACAGTAATTGCTTTGATATCGCCGAAATCATCCCAGCCATCGGCATTGTAAACAAGGCCCCAAACGCGGGTTACGTCATCACTCTTGTAACCCGATTTTTGCATGGTGATAGTTATAACCTGCCCATCCTGACTAAATTCAGGTTTTGATGCATTTTCGATCTCACCTTCTTCGTTGGCGAAGTATATTATTTCAGAATATTCGGGGAGTTCAAAAGCATCGGTGGTGAGTTCGAGTGTGATCTCATTGCCGTCATCACTTACAGAAGCATCTGCTTTCCAGTAATTGAGTTCAACGGGATGCTTAGCCCGGGTTTCGGCAAAATAGGGAAGCCACTCTTCGTTATACTCAACATCGTCATCGGTGATCCCGAGGGTTAATTCGATATCCACATATTCCGGAATGCAGATCTTTTCGCAAATCAGGTAGTCTGCTTCAGCTTT
>SLAU01000004.1 GCA_007126675.1 Balneolaceae bacterium | reverse complement strand
CTTTCGGCAGAGGATCCGCTCATCATTGAACCGGGCTCTTTCACACTCCCCGAAATGTTTCGGGAAGCAGGTTACCGGACATCAATAATCGGTAAATGGCATCTCGGTTTGGGAGATGAGGTTGGTACCCTCGACTGGAATGACGCAATCAAACCCGGTCCTCTGGAGGTTGGGTTTGATGAATCTTTTTTATTGCCGGTAACCAACGACAGAGTTCCAACAGTGTATGTGGATGGACACTATGTTCACAACTTAAGTCCTGATGATGATCCGCTTTTAGTGGCATATCCTGAAGAAGGGCATCATGCCTATCAGGAGGAACGCTTTGGTGATTACGATGATCCCGTGGATATTCACCAGCCGCTGGTCGGCGATTTACCCACAGGGCTCAGCCATCCCGATTTATTATTATATCCGGCGGATGTACAACATTCCGGCACTATTGTAAACGGAGTAAGCCGGATCGGACACATGGCAGGAGGGCAGTCGGCCTGGTGGGATGATGAGGAAATGCCATTTGAGTTTACAAGAAGGTCTCAGGATTTTATCAAAGAAAACCGAGATAATCCGTTTTTCTTATTACTGTCTATGCCTGAAAACCACGTACCAAGAATTCCTCATCCTGATTTCCTGGGTACTAGCCCACTGGGATACCGCGGTGATACCATCCATCAGTTCGACTGGGTAGTTGGCGCCATTATTGAAACTCTTGAAGAACAAGGACTGGCAGAGAATACCATGGTTATTTTCAGCAGTGATAATGGACCGGTATTATACGACGGATATGATGACGGTGCGCTTGAACATCACAGCAACCACGACCCCAACGGCCCGTTCCGCGGCGGCAAGTATATTGCTTTTGAAGGCGGAACCCGAATGCCCACACTTGCGCAATGGCCGGCCGGGATAGAAGCGGGAGTGGAATCTGACGCGATTATTAGTCAGGTAGACTTCCTTGCTACCTTCGCAGCATTAACGGGTGTAGATCTGCCGGAGGGTGCCGGACCTGACAGCCAAAATATTTTATCGGCTTTTCTTGGTGAAAGTGAGGAGGGCCGTATTGAAGTTGTTCAGCAATCAAGTGACGGACTCGGAATTCGAAAAGGGGAGTGGAAGTATATCCCATCCTATGAGCGGTCAGAATGGGCGTATAACCGTCACAATATGGGTGATCCTAACCCTATGCATATAGAAGAACTGAGCAGTCAGGCCTATTTATTCAATCTGGATGAAGATCCGGGCGAGACTCAAAATCTGATAGAAGATTATCCCGAAATTGCGGCAGAATTGGCTGAATTATTAGATCAGATCGTTAATCATCAATAAAGAAAGCAATTGCTTTCTTTGAAGAAATGATGTTTTACCGCCTTTCGAATTGGGATACCCTGTAGTTATTTTTCAGCCTCCTAACTCAATTTCTAACAGTCGGCATTAGTTTTATTTCAAAAAAAGTGCGGAAGTCAGGAGAACGAGATTAGGAATGAGTTTGAGTAAGCTGTTTTTAATCACCAAAACCCATACTTGATTTATCTCTCCCAAACTGGTTTAACTGCTACTCACGTATTGTCTCAATTTATCTCGCAGAGTTTCGCTTCGCGTGGAAAAGATGAGCGCAGATTAAACCGCAGAGTTGCGCAGATTTTTTTTGTAGTTCGAGTTTGGATACCCTGTGTGTGCTTTTAATTCTCCTAAATCATTAACTACCCATGAGCAATTAGTTCTACTTCAAAAAGAGCTTAAGTCAGGAAATATACTTTTTCCTCGAAAAAGGCCAACCGATAACCGTTTCACCAATAACCAAAAGCACCTCTTGTACTTTCTCGGTTCAACTGTTCATCGGTTTTTCAGTTCGTCGGTTTAAACGTTTTCCTTGTCCGGTTGTTAGATGGGAGAACACCCCTCCCTCCGCTAGCCGGAGGAGTTCTCCCCTGAAGGGGAGATCTAACTCAAGTTCCGCAAAATGCGGATGTAGTGGCTACAAAAGACTTTTAAGTTAAAACTTTTGATCGCATACAAAAAGAATGGAGTTCACCTTTTCAGGGGTATTAAACCAGCCCCGCTTCGGGGTGGCATATCCGTAGCCCCTCAGGATCACGCAGTGATTCTGGGGGGGTGTAAGTATACCAATAACTAAAGGAGCGCCATAGGCACGGCATCATCCGGAATCTGAATTCAACCTCAGTCATAAAATTCAAACAGATATTCTGATTCGTATTCAATATTAAAACTCTTCAGGAACTGGATATACTCTTCTTTGAACGTTCGATGTTTGTGGTGCTCTTGCTGATTTTCAATATACCGAATCACATCGGATACCTGTGATTGCCCGTAACTGAACGCTCCGAATCCCGATTGCCACTGAAATTTCTTATTAATGAACATCTTTCGGTTAACAAATGCTGAAGAGTTGGACTTGATATCTCTCACAAGGTCACTGATTGAAACTGAAGGTTTGTATCCTATGAGTAAATGAATGTGATCAGGCATTCCACCAATAGAATATAGCTTTTGAGATTTTCCGTCTACAATTCCGGAAATATATTTGTAGAATTCATCTCGCCATTCATTCTGAATAAAATTAGATCGTCCCTTTACAGCGAATATAATTTGTGCATGTAGTTTAGAGTAGGTATTTGGCATAATATGTCCATTTTTAAAGGTTAAAAGCCCTCGTATTCAATAAAATAAATTATGGGTAAAGATGGTTGGTTGTCTTGAAAGGGTACGGATATACCGCACCTACGGCGCTCCCATTTCTCATGCTTGCTCTTAACCCAAGGCCACCGCTTCACAGTGACCTTGGGCTATGGATATGGCGCACCTCCGGTGCTCATTATCTGAGTCATTTAATAAACTTGTTTTTAAGTAACCATAGAGACAGATAATTTCCTCCGGCGGCGGGTTGGGCTGGAAGGCTGAACAGGAAGCTTATCCAATAAAAAAATAATTGATGTAGCACTACATGGCGTTGTTTAATGGTGATTGGGGCTGATTTTTAAAATTTTGCGGAAGTTGAGCTTAAGCCGCATTAAAATTCCAACCATGATGTCTCTTTTTTCCGGGCTGCCTCAAACTTTCTCGGTTCGTCGGTTTCTCTGTTCCTCTGTTTTTATCCCTGTCATTCAAATGGGTGTACCCAAAGCCAGCTCTTCACAATAAAAAAACCCTGCACGATACGTACAGGGTTTTAATCACAGAGCTTTGCTGCAATTATTCAGCAGCTACTGATCTTCGTTTAATCTTCATCTTTTATTTTGATCGAAACATTGTCGAGGTAGAATGGTGGGGTTCCATTAGGTTTGTAAAATACAAGTCTGATCTCATCTATATCATCCGGCAAAGTGAATTCGAATTCTGTTTTTTCCCATTCTGTAGTTGGCGGAGGATTTGTGACATCAAATAATAATTCCCTGCCCTCACTAGTTTTGCGAATCGTTGGGTTTATGGAATTAGGATTATGATCACGCCATTTTGAATAGAACTCCAGTCGGTAGGTTTTGCCCGGTTCCATTTCAATTTCCTGGAACAACGATCCATCACCATTTTCAATTCTGCCGCTAAAGTTGCCTTCAAAAGGCTCTATAGGGCCTCCTATCTCAATTAACCCATTTTTGAAACCATCCCAGGGGCTTAATTGGCCGGTTTCAAAACCCGGATTTTGCACAAATTCATCAGGGTCAACCTCTGGTTCAAACTCTGTGTCTTGCCCCGGGCCTATATCTAAGTTGGGTCTGTGATTTGCATAAAACTCACCTACTTCAGTTATTTGATTATCTTCATCAAACAGAGCAGAAGGGTAAAGTGGACCATTTGTGCCGCTGAACCATGCATATCTTTCAACCCATTCAATCTCATCAAGAGCGTTCAGAGCCTGTTCCATAAAATCTAAAACTTCAGCTACACTATAGCGATTTTCGGCTGGGGTTGAGGCATTCCAATCGGCGACTGCAAACTCTGTAACCCATATGGGTCTTTGGCCAAAGTTATTATATGCAGTACTAAGCTTGTTTATAAAATTACCAACATTTGTACCACCGTAATGGTGTACAGCTATAAAATCTACCCTTAGTCCCTTATTGTCTGCCCTTTCCATAAATTCCATCATCCAATCGTTATCAGGAGAGACGGTTGCAGGGCTGCCAAGAGGCGCATTAATTTCTTCGAGTTTAGGCCAAAGTTCAAGTGCTTCATCAACACTCATGTTGGCTTGGGGTGTAGCATCCGGTTCATTAAATCCAAGCACATACTTAACTTTTCCTTCATCGATGAGCTGATTAATTCTGTTAATATTCTCATCGGTAACAGAACCTCTGCCCCAAAACATAGGCACGTATTCTACATTATCAGGTATTTCTTCCCTTAATTGGTTACCCCAGCTATACATCCAGTGTGCTTTCTGTTCACTTGTTTTGTGAGACCACCTTTCTGCATTATTCGTAAAAGCAACACCTTTTTTACCGGTTGTTGCTACACCGTTTTCACCATTATCATTGTTATCAGTTGTGCCCACACTACTATCACTACAACTTATTGCAATTAGTGTGATGGTTAATACAAAACTTAATAAATAAACTAACTTCTTCATTTTTTTAGTATTTAATTATAATTACCAACTTGGGTGTTGAACCAGATTAGGATTAACATCTAATTCACTTTGAGGGATCGGAAATACCTCAGATCTGCCTCCTAAATAATTAGGGTTGTAAGGCCCAACAGGATCTGCAGCTGCCCTTTGAAAAGCTTCGGCGATGGTGCCCCATCTTTTTAAATCCATAAAGCGTAATCCTTCAAGAGCTAGTTCAACTCTTCGTTCATGCCGAACAATATCAATCATTTCTTGTTGCCCCACACTTCCTTCTACATCTTCTACACGAGGCATGTTAACTCGTTCTCGTACCTGGTTTACTAAATCAGCAGCGCCGGAGATATCTCCTGTTTCGGCCATTGCTTCAGCTCTCATAAGCAGAACGTCTGCATAGCGAATAACGTAAAAGTCCTGTGATCCGGGTTCAGAAGCACCTACGCCTTCTGAATCACTTGAATTTCTTCTGATGTACTTCCTCATTCCATAATTGGTTGGGCTATTTCCTGTAAATACTCTGTTAAGATCTTCCAAAAAGACGTCCCCATCAAAATATATGGTTGCATTTGCCCGCGGATCCCTGTTTGCACTTTCATTATCAGGATCAAAAAGTGGAGATTCTGTAATCGGTAATCCATCACTGGCATAGTAGGCGTTTACCAGGTTAGGCATTGGTCTTTGATCTACTTTAGGAGTGCCTAAAAATGTAGCGGAAAAGGTTTCACCATTATCAAAACCAAGTTCCCTCTGGAATCTGACTGAAAAAATGATCTCTGGAGACATCTCATTTTCAGGAGTGAAAAGTTCACCGTAATCCGGATGTAATTCATATCCAAGCCCGAGTATTTCTTGGGTCAATGCAAGAACTCCGAATTCGCCATCATATTCCTGATTGTATAATTGTACTCTGGCAAATAACCCAAGTGCTGCACCTTTTGTTGCATATCCAAATTGCTCAGCAGGGTAGCTTTCGGGTAAATGTTCCGAGGCAAAGGTTAAATCTTCAACTATTTGAGCGGTAATCTCCTCATAGGTATTTTTTGGAACCTGAGCATTTGCAACAGTCTGCGGTTCCAGAATAAGAGGGGCATCTTCGAAATAAACTGCGAGGTTAAAGTAGAAAAGCGCCCGCAGGAAATAGGCTTGTCCTAAAGACTCGTTTATCTGTACTTCAGTTAATTCCCCATTTTGTGCCTGCATTAGCTTATCTATTACAAGATTTACTCTTGCAATACCTCTATAAATATCTGTCCATATAGCCCTGATAGGACCCGAATCAGGATTCAGGTCACCTTCCATAAATAAGCCGGGACCTTCCCATTTGAATTGATTGAAGGCATTGTCGCCAAAATTATCAAAACCGGGAAATCCCTGCCAGCCATTTAAATCCCCTCCATACAAAGTTGATGATTGCAGGACGGAATAAACTCCATTTAAGGCAAGGTTAACATCAGTTACACTTGTGAATGGCTGGTCTGCTGCAGATTGAGTTAAAGATGATGTGGCTAAAAAGTCATCACTGCAATTAGTAAATAGAGTAAATAACGCAAACGATGTGATTAAAAGTAGTGTGAATTTTTTCATCTTTCTATAGTTTTAAATTAATGCCGAAGGTGATTGTTTTATAAAGGGGAGCGTTTCGATTACTAAATCTTCCAGAGCCACCCTCAGGGTCAAAATTTTCCAGCCTGGTAAACGTGAGTATATTTTGAGCTCCAACAAACATTCGAAAGCTGTTCACATTAAATCGTTGTGTAATGTTGCTGCTTAATGTGTAACCAACTTCCAGGTTCTTAAGCCTCAGATAAGAGCCGTCTTCTATGTAAAATGAAGATACGAGGTCGTTATCGCGTCCTCCTATTCTTGGCAGTGTTTCACTGGGGTTATCGGGAGTCCATCTATCCTCCCACCTCGTAAGAACGTTACTTCTATTATCAGGCATTGGTAAATTTCCATTACCCATCAGAAGCCTGTCGACTCCCACTACGCCTTGAAAGAGAACGCTTAAATCAAACCATCTGTAGTTTACAGATCCGTTAAAGTTTATAAGCCAATTCGGATTTGGATTTCCAATTACCGTTCTGTCGTTTTCATCAATAACTCCATCGCCGTTAATGTCAGCGTAGCGAATGTCACCGGGAGCGGTGTTACCTGAGAACTGTGTTGGGGCATCTGCAATTTCGGCAAAATCCTGAAAAATACCGATTGCCTGATATCCGTAATATGCCCTGAATGGTTCACCAACTCTGATGATATCAAAAGCGGAAATAGTTTCTTCGCCACCGGGCCCTAAACCTGTTACCTCACTTCTTGTTAAAAATTTTGTAATGTCAGCTCCCACGCTGAAATTAAAATTACTGCTGCCGCCTCTGTATCTCGTCCCAAGCTCGATTCCTTCACTTACCATACTTGCGGCATTTTCGGCAACCAAATTGGTTACACCCAGTGTTCTGGGTACAGGAAAGTTATCGTATAAAATATTTTTGCTGTTTCTGTTAAAATAATCTGCAACGATCTCGAGCTGGTTGTTGAACAAAATAAGATCCAAACCCACATTCAACTGTTCCGTTTCTTCCCACTTTATGGTAGGATTGCCAAGGCGATTAATGCCTGATCCCAGAACAGCTGAGTTCCCAAGATAGTAATCCTGATTATACCCTAATAGTGTCTGGAAACCGTATCTGTCAATTCGGTCATTACCGGTTATCCCCCAGCTAACTCTCACTTTTAACTCGTTGATTGTCTCAACTTCACTTAAGAAATCTTCTTCAGACAATCTCCAGCCTACAGAGCCGGATGGGAAATGACCATATCTGTTATCCGGACCAAACCTACTCGAACCATCGATTCTATAGTTAAATTCAGCCAAATATTTTTCATCATAATCATAGTTTATACGCGTAAAGAACGATTGCTGAGCATCTTCATTCGCGCCTCCCGATGCTGAGAATTCTGTACCACCTGCATTTATTTCCCGGAATTCATTAGTAGCAAAACCTCTTACAGTTGCTGAGAAAGGGTCAATTTTTCTGTACGAAACCGAATGCCCAAGCAGTGCACCTACAGTGTGATTCTGGAAGATTTCCTGATTGTATCGGAATATGTTCTCATTTCGCAGTGTGTAATCAAGGTTTGTACTGTTAATTAGCCTGTTAACTTCATTACTGATCACAAGCCGTCCTTCCCAGTCATTCTGAAGTTGAGTAGGAGAAAAATCTGAAGAATTGTTATAGATAACATTAGCACTTCCGCTGGTTTCAAAACTAAACCTTTCTGAGAGATTAAATACCAGGCCTGTACGGGTACTTATATTTACATTATCTGATTCAAACTCTCCTAATTGCCCTCTTCTCAAGGGGTTTTGAGTTGTTAAAGAGGGATTACTGCCATCGATCCATGCACCATCTGCAACGCCAAACTCTCCGTTACTGTAATACACCGGAATGGTTGGTGCTGTTCTCTGGAGGGCAAAGATAATACCGTTATCTCCATCAAATGCTGACTGTCCGCCGGTCGGGCCTTCATTCCGTCTCCAGAAAGAATTTGTTACATGATTAACAGTAAACCAATCTCTTACCTGCGAATTTATGTTAAAGCCTAAATTGTATCGCTCACTTTTAAAGCTGCTTCTCACTACCGCTTCCTGCCTGAGAAATCCTCCTGAAACCCGAAAAGTTGTTCGGTCGCCACCCCCGCTAATTGTCAAACTGTGATTGGTGATTGGAGCCGTAGTTAACACGACATCTGCCCAGTTTGTATTAGCAAATTGATCGGGCATTGAACCGGTTCTGATCGCCTCCAATTGCTCTTCTGAATATCTTGGATTAAAATCAGGTCCGTCCTCATTTCTAAACTTTTCGTTCATAAGTGTTGCATACGTGTGAGCATCTAAAAATTCAGGTGTAATCGTAACACTTTGCATCCCGAAGTAGTTGCTATAGTCGATTCTAAATTCATCTGAACTCCCTCTTCTTGTAGTCACTAACACAACTCCATTAGCTCCTCTTGCGCCATAAATAGATGTAGATGCTGCATCTTTTAAGACTGTAATACTTTCAATATCTGAAGGAGACAGATTATTAAAAGCTGCCATATCATCATACTGAATATTATCGATGACAAATAGCGGAGTGCTTGCACCAAATGTTCCGACTCCCCTGATTACAACACTTGCACCATCAGCACCCGGACTACCCGAAGTTTGAGTGAGTTGTACTCCGGAAAATCTGCCGTAAAGTAGTTGAGAAGATGT
>SLAU01000262.1 GCA_007126675.1 Balneolaceae bacterium | reverse complement strand
CTGACCCGTGTATTCTGGGATACCAGAGGTGAAGATGACGAGTTTAACTTCTAAAAATATTTTTTCTCACTGACTGTTTTTGATTGCGACAGCATAAATCCCGTTTCCCCTGGTGTTTGCAGTATACATGTCGATAACATTCAACAGTAAACTCACAGGCAATATTACAGGGTAATAAAGCATCAAAGGGAATGCAGCAAGTAATCCCATTTTGTTAAACCAAAGCATGGGCCACTTTACGGACAAAACCCATGCTTTGTGTCCAAAAAAACCATAGGTATAGTGAATCTTATCTATCTTTAAATCCACACTGCTCAGTTTACTTGAAAGCTCTTCTTTAGAATAGCCGGGCCTTGCGTGCTCGCCTACGAAAGTATCCTCTTCACCTCCATCTTCTTCTGAATAATGAGAAGGTGAATGTACGATCAGGCATCCTCCCGGTTTTAAGGCAGAAGAAAGATTATTCATTACTTTTACATCCTCTTCAATATGCTCCAGAACATCAATGCATATGATCATGTCGAATTTTTTGTCCGGATTGAATTCAAGCAGGTCCGCAGAGTAAAAACTTATTCGCCCCTCCCCAATCTCTTTTTTGAAATAAGCCCTGCAATCCTCTAAATAGTCTTCTTTTACATCAATAGCATCTATAGTTACATTCTTGAATGAAGAGAGGATATATCGGTCATATTGACCAAAACCGCTGCCTGCATCAAGTAAACTCCACTCCCCTTTTTTATCTTTTACCCTGCCGTATTGTTTTATCAGTCTTCTGATGTGCCAGCTTCTCAGAAAAAACAGATCCAAAAGAAAGTAGAATATTCTGCGCAGCAGTTTTGAGCGCCTAACAATTGCAGAAAATTTATCCTTAACCGGATCATATTCGATCCTGCTCATAAACCGATTTTTTTAGAAACTTTAGGTTTAAATTTTTTCTCCCTGTTTTTATTGATCATCTCACCCAAAAATCCAATCGAAAATAACTGAACTCCCACAACAAGCAGTAATATTCCAAGAAAGAAGAGTGGGCGGTTTCCGATCGGCACATCCCAGAAAACTTTTAATACAGTGATATATACATTGATGATAATACCAACTGCCGAAAATATTACACCCAAAGTTCCGAAAAAGTGCATTGGCCTGTTGGTATATCTGTTTACGAACAAAAGTGTGATGAGGTCTAAAAAACCGTTCATAAACCTCGACAGGCCAAACTTGGTTTTCCCATACTTTCGCGGATGGTGTTTAACCACCTGCTCTTCAATTTTGCCAAATCCCTGCCATTTGGCAAGCAGCGGTACATATCTGTGCAGCTCACCATACAGATTAATATTCCGGGTCACTTCACGGCGATACGCTTTTAATCCGCAATTAAAATCATTGAGTTTGATCCCGGTTGTCCACCTCGTTACGGCGTTAAAAAACCGGGACGGAATCGTTTTTGTGATAGGATCGTGCCGTTCTTTTTTCCATCCGCTTACAAGGTCTGCTCCACCCTCAAGTTGTTTGATCATTTCAGGTATCTCAAAAGGATCGTCCTGAAGATCCGCATCCAGTGTAACAACATAGTTCCCCGATGCATTATCAAACCCTGCCTGTAAAGCGGCACTTTTACCGTAGTTTTTTCTGAGCCTGATACCTTTAACGTGATCAAATTTATCAGATAACTGTTCGATGATATTCCATGAACTGTCTTCGGATCCATCATCCACGAATAAAATTTCAATCTCAGATACATCGAGTGCACTGTTTATCTTTTCCGTTAACTCTGCTATTGATTCTTCTTCATTATACAGAGGAATTACCACACTGATATTCACAGACCTCGAATGTACTTTTGATATTTTATCTATATTTTGTTCAGGCAACGACTTGCAAGTTTATTTGAATCTTTGGATTCTAAGGAATAAAATTCAGTCAGAAAATAACAGATTTCAGCACTATGAAGAAATTGTATTACTCAATTGGGGAAGTAAGTGAAATTACATCAATCGAACCACATGTGCTGCGATATTGGGAAACGATTTTTGATGATCTGTCTCCGAAAAAAAATAAAGCCGGTAATCGTACTTACAAAGAAGAGGATATCACTTTTATCCTGCGGCTAAAAGAACTGATTCAGGATAAAAAGTACAGCACAGCCGGGGCAAAAAAAATTATCGAGGAAGGTGCACCTGATCCGGCTGAAAGGTCAGAATCAATCCCCCTCGATGTTCAAAAAGACCTGAACGAGATAAAAGTTTTTCTGAATAAGCTTTTGGAAAAGATTTGAGACGAAATCAGCAGGCAAAATGCCTACTGCAACCTTCACTCATGCGAGCGTCCGCTCGCACTATTCTTTTTTTAACGACTTATTAAATCTACAGCCGAAAAATCAGACACCGTTTATGAAAATGAAGCTGAAAGAGATTGTTGAACGGGAAGATACTGCCGCCGGAAGGTGGTTTAACCTGATCATCATCATCCTGATTCTTCTTTCCGTACTCAGCCTTTCCGTAAAACGCTGCCAGGTCTGGATGATCAGCTTATCCACGTACTTGAAATTTTTGAGACTGTAACGGTGCTCATTTTTTCGGTTGAGTATTTCCTGAGAATCTACGTGGCAGATAAAAAACGCGGCTATATCTTTAGTTTTTACGGGCTGATTGATTTGATTGCAATCCTGCCGTTTTACTTAGCCACCGGCCTTGATCTGCGTTCAATCCGAATTTTCCGGGTACTGCGCCTTCTCCGAATTTTGAAACTTGTGCGACACAGTGATGCAGCATCACGGTTTGAAAAGGTGTTCAAAGCGATTAAAAGAGAACTGGTGGTATTTACGGCTGTGATGATTTGTATTATCTATATATCGGCAGTGGGTATTTACTACTTCGAGTATCCGGCTCAGCCCGATGAGTTCAGCTCAGTGTTTCACAGTTTATGGTGGGCTCTCAGCACCTTTACGTTTCTTGGATATGGTGATTTACCGTTGGAGGACGTATCCTTACATTTTTTGTACTCCTGTCAGGGATTTTCATGATCGCAATCCCAACAGGGCTTGTGGCTTCAGCTCTGCGAAAAGAGATTGATTTAGAGCAGGGTGAATAGGTTCTGTTTTAAAATGTTCTGATAAACTCAGATTTATAATCAATAAAAAAATACGAATATGCTCATAATTCTTGTATTGCTTTCCATCGCCGGTTTTACGCTAACTGTATTTAAAAACTATCTGCGTTCAGAGATAGGTGGTCAACAGCCTGACGATCCGCAGGAAGATCATCCCGTAAAGCATATCAAGCGGATGCTCTTTCTTGAGGTACCGCTTGAACGAATCCTGATGGGATATTTCCTGGTAACCTCGCTGGTTTACAGTGGTATGCTGATTTTTGACAAGATGATACCCGAGGTTGAACTGGCTCTTCTGCTTTTATCTGCCACAATTTTTCTGCTCTTGATTTATAAACTGGTGATGGCGATCAAAGTTACAGAAAGCCTGAACTGGCGGATCATTATTTTTTCATTGCTTACGGCCTTTGTGGTTATCATTCTGTTTTTGAGACCCGGAATTATAGACGAGGCGCTGCTGGTTGATGCATTTCCCTACCTGGTAACCGTGCATCTGCTGGGACTTGTATTGGGGCTGGGAGGAGCACTGATCCTCGACATGATGATTTTTCACTTTCTGAAAAACTTTACGATCTCCAACCGGGAGGCTGTAATCATGCATATCATCTCTCAGATGATCATATTAGGACTAATACTGCTAATCATCACTGGCATCCCGTTAACCCTTACCGATACATCCGCATACCTGGAGAATCCGCGTTTCCTGATGAAAATGACCGCCGTTGGCGTTGTGATACTGAACGGTATTGTGCTGAATCTTTATATCGCCCCGAAGATGGAGATGATCTCACTGCGAAAAGAAGAAAGAGAATCGAACGAAACTCTGGATATCGTCTCGTTTATTTCGGGCGCAACTTCATTCGTATCGTGGTTTGCCGTATTTATCTTTGCGATGATCGATATCCTGGAAAACTTTTCGTACAGCACACTGCTGATTGCGTATCTCCTCTTCCTGGCTGCAGCCATTGCCGGAGCCTTCTTCACAAAACGAAAATATGAACTCGAAGCGGAAGCAGGACAGTAGGCAGCGTGCCAGTTGGCAGTAAGCAGTCTGCCGTACTGCCAACTGCTTACTGCCAACTGCAGACTGGAACATTCATCTCCGATTCGATTTTCGATAATCATCAATAAATACGGCAAGCAGGTTTTGCGCTTCCCGGATAATTAACTGAATCTGGTCGTGCGACACCAGCCCCACAGTGCCATATTCCCACGTGCTGGCAGATGTTTGCAAATCCCGGTTTAAGACCAGCTTCACAGGCTGATAGAGCCTCAATTCGATCGAAAATGGAACAAGTCCGTTTTCAAGCTGCATGGTGTTTATGTGCATGTACAGAAAAGGAATATCAGCTGATGATTCAACCTCCTCATCGGATACATAGCGCAAATCGGCTTTGGTTAGCTGTTCCACAGACTGCTTACGAATAGCAGCCGGTGTAAGAATATCGGCATCTGTAATTAATTCCGGCCCCTGAATATTGGCCGTGAATCCAAATTCCTGAAGGCCTTCCAGGGAAATCTGCTCACGTTCAATCTCATTTTGGGCGAAAAGCATAAAAGGAATTAGAGTAAAAAACAGAAAAGCGAAGAGTAAACGAGCTCGTTTCATAACTAATTAAATTTAATTCTCTGATACTATCAATTAAAGCGATTTGATTATTAATTGATAGTCCTGATTTGATATTGAAAATGACAGTGATTAGTAGGCAATTAGCAGGAAGGCTCGCGCGGCCACGCCTGTCCTCCGTAGCACGACTACGTATAAAACTTCGTAGTGTATATCTTAGCGTAATAGAGCTACCAGGTCCTGAAGTCCTAATTACCTAATTCCCAAATAAACTAATCCCCTACTTTACAAGAACCATCTGCCTTGTTTGCACTTCCTGTCCGGCGGTTAAGCGATACAGGTACACTCCGCTGGCAAGATTGGAGGCGTCGAAGGTTACTTCATGCAAACCTGCTGCCATCACATCATCCACAAGCAGGGCAACGCGCCGCCCGAGCATGTCATAAACTTCCAGCGTTACATCACTGTTAACCGGTAACTGGTAACTGATCACCGTAACCGGGTTGAAGGGGTTTGGGTAGTTTTGATGGAGTGTAATCTGTATTGGGAATTCATGATTTCGTTCAACAGATACTGAAACTTCACGCAGTAATGTTATCTCTCCATTCTCTTCAAGATATAGTCCATGATCCGATATAAAATAAAAAGATTCACTGCTTGTGGCCTTGTAAATTCCTGTAATGGGCTCAGAATGATTCAAGAATAAATGAAAAATTTCACCAAAATCTTCGGAATAATAGACCTGTTTCCCATCTGCTATAAAGATCTGTCCAGATTCCGATTTATTTAGTGATATATACAAGTTAGTGTCTGATTCATAGATTATTTCCCAGCTGTCAGACTCGCCGCGGTTGGTTGACCTGTAGATTCTGTAGCTACAATCACTCGGACAACCCGCCGCATCAATGGTGTAAATTTGACTCCCTTCTGTGTCGTAATAGATTTTGCCATCCAAAGGTTTAAATTCGGTACTGATAAGTTCATAAGTTTCGCCTGCATCCTGAGATCTCAAAAACTCACTATCCTGAACACCGAACATCAGGGAATCATCTGCCGGGCTCAGAGAAATAATAGGGAAGTTCAAAATCAAAGAATCCGGTACTTGTCCTTCGCGAAGATCTTCACTATCAGGCCAGGTAATGCCGCCATCAAAACTGATTATTGGATCATATTCATTTAAAAAAGAGGCATATACCGGTGAGCTTTCATCCCCGGTTGTCAGAATTTGATCTAAAAATTGCAAAAAGCCATTAAACACATATCCATCGTCATATCTGTATATAAAATCGGTTTCACCATCTGCTCTTGAAGCGTAAATATATTTTTCAACATCATTGTGAAAAAACGAATAATCAAGAATCCTGATTGAAATTGAACCGGTTATTGGGTAATCCTCGAAAAAATCTTGAAGAAATAGTTCTTCCGTATTTGTATTAGTATCGAATTTGTAAATGTGGTTATAGTCTGAGTTACTATCATGCTGAATAAATTCCCTGTAGAAAAGGTGAACGGTTCCATTCTCATTAGTTATACCCTTTAACTCATGAAGTTTTGCAAAACTTTGCCCATCCGCCCGGGGAACACAAAGAAAGGTGATAAATAGTATTAGAATGAGTGTTTTCATAATGACTTTTGCATAGTCGACAATCTCAGTTTAGTTAAACAGGCTCAGAAAACAAAACAGTATGCCAGTGTTCCAGTTGGCGGTAGGCAGTCTGCAGTACTGCCTTCCGCACAACAAAATGTTTACCACCTCCTCAAATTAGAGTCCGGTTAACTCTTTTAAAAGCTTTGGGTTTAATGATTGGAAAAAACTTCCGGCATCGTGATTTCTGAAGGTGGTGTTTGATTTTTGACCGGCGTGTGCGATGGGTGTAAAAAACATACCGGTGAGAAGTTTAAAAAATTGCAGAATTTTTATGGACCATTGTTTTTTACATCGCGTAGCCGATCAAAAATCCCGCCTGAAGAAATCCAAGCCGGCGACTTTTCGTACTTTTGGTCGTTCAAAAGTACAGAAGAGGTATGCAGTTATAAATTAGCTACGAGCTAAACTCTTGATCCATAGCTTGATGCAAACTACACGTGACTTATTATCTACAAAAAGACATTGCTTTCAAGACCTGAGAGAATTATTTCAGAGTTAGTCTTCTTAATTTTTTTTCATTCTTAAAAAGAAAAAATTGAGACATAAAAAGTAAATAAACAATCTTTAAGACGTACAAAGTTTTATATTATATCTGTATTTAACATCATCAGGAATCGATACGGTATTACGTAAGTGTGGATATTTAAAAACAAAAATCATCCGAAACAGACCCGGAAAGAGGAGATCGCAAACACCATCAGTCATGGTGCGGGAGCCCTTGCCGCTATTGTGGCCGCTCCTTTTCTGATATACTACGCAGTACATTACGGTGATGCACTTATCATTACCGGAGTCAGCATTTTTATTGTTTCGGTTTTTCTGCTCTACCTGTCATCCACACTTTATCATGGACTGAGTGATGGAAAAGCCAAAGATGTTTTCCAGGTACTTGATCATGTTGCAATCTTTATTCTGATCGCCGGCACCTACACTCCCTTTACCGTGGGTATCTTGCAGGGTGCATTCGGATGGTTTTTGTTAATTCTGATATGGTTGATGGCAATAACGGGTATCACACTGAGGCTCTGGCTCGGCAAATCGAACATGAGAATATTTGTGATACTCTACCTGTTGATGGGATGGACGATTATTATCGGCATAAAACCGCTGCTTGAAAACATGGAGCTTGCCGGGCTTCTCTGGATAGCCGTGGGCGGCGCTGCTTATACACTGGGCGTTATCTTTTACCTGCTTCCCCGCCGTATGTATACTCATTTCGTTTGGCACCTGTTTGTGCTGGCCGGTACAACCAGTCATTTCATGGCGGTGATGTTTTACTCTTTTTGAGAGTACACACTTCTGAACAGGCTTCAATATTTCAATAAAGAGATAAATCGTAACCAAAATAATAGATAGTGGACTCTATATAAATCTGATTGTATATCATTAATCAGGTATTTACTTATCCTAAAAATCGAATGCTCAGGTATTTGAATGCAATGTTGGTTATTTTGATACAGAAAAACATCTCATCATAAATCAGGGTCAATATGGATCAAAAGACGCCGAGACCGGGATATTCTGACCTGATTCAATTCCTTGGTAAGCCCGTATCTTACCCACATCAGCCCGAAGATGTTCAGCATATTCAGACTCATATCTCTCACGTATTCCTTGCAGGTTCTTTTGTCTATAAAATTAAAAAACCGCTGGATCTTGGGTTTCTTGATTACAGCACACTTCAGAAGCGCAAAATCTGCTGCCAGCGGGAAGTGGAACTCAACCGGCGCCTGAGTGATGACATCTATATTGGAGTAGTCGGTTTTACCACTAAAAATGAACACTTTCAATTTGTTGAGGATAATCTTGATTCCGAAGCGATTGTGGAGTATGCCGTAAAAATGCACCGTCTGCCAGAGGAGTATTTTCTTCATCGCTTGACGGAAGAGAATACCCTGACTACTAAACACATCGACCGTGTTGCAGATAAATTAACCGGCTTTTATAAGGCTCAACAACAAAACAGTAATCTGAAACATTGGGGTAGTGTTGAATCGATCAGAGTGAATACCGATGAAAATTTTGAACAGACAAAACAATTTACCGGTGAAACCATCGAAAGAGTGAGTTTTGATGCCATCCGGTATTTTAACGATCGTTATTTTCAGAAACGGCGCAGTTTGTTTCACCAGCGGACAGAGAGTGGCAAAATCGTAGATGGCCATGGTGATCTTCACCTTGAGCATATCCACATCACACCGGAAAAGGTGCAGATTTACGATTGTATCGAGTTTAATGAGCGATTCCGTTATGGCGATCTTGCAGCGGATCTCGCATTCCTGGCGATGGACCTGGATTTTAACCATTGCTGGCAGCTTGAACGGTACTTTGTTGAACAGATGGCTAAAAAATTAAAAGATGAAACCCTGTTCGAGATCATCGATTTTTATAAATGTTATCGTGCATATGTGAAGGGAAAAGTAAAGAGTTTTCAGGGCGCCGAAAAAGAGGTACCGGAGAATGAACGTACACAGGCTAAGGTGAAAGCACGTAAATATTTCGACCTTTCTCTGCGCTATGCGCTGCTGGGTTCAGAACCGGTTGTGCTCGTTATGATGGGCCG
>SLAU01000065.1 GCA_007126675.1 Balneolaceae bacterium | reverse complement strand
GAGTTGGGTGCACTTGCAGAACTAACAATAGAGGTTTCAAAATGGGGGCATAATTTGGCCGGAATGGAAGCAAGCCTTGCCTATACCCAACAGAGTCTTGAAGAGTATAGCGTGTTAGGCTATGGTGCGCTTTATGTAGATTTCTTTGTTTTTACGGGCAATCTCTACGGGGTGATAGAGATCGACTGCAAAGGGTGTGGGTTGTATCCAACTGTTGATGGAAGTGTAACCACTGAGATAGACGGAGCACTGGTAGACCTGGTAAATGATGCGAAGACTCAGGCAGACAGTGCGGAAAATGCTATTGAAGATGCCCTGGCCGGGGTTAATGAAGCACAACAGAATGCGGTTTTCGATCCCACAATTTCGGAAGAGGACCTGATCGCGGCCGGTACGGCACTTCAGTACTTTGGGCCGGGACAGGCATTGCCGCTTGTTACTGCATTTGGTTATAGGCAGGATCAGGCTGTTTATGCCAAAACCAACATGGGTGATTTCCCTGTTTCATTAAATTTTGTAAGGGAAAACATTGTAGGGGAGCCGGGCAAACCCTCATTTCAGGCTGTTGAGAGTGCACAAGTAGAAGCGGAAGAACGTTTGAGCAGTGTGCAAACCGTATCGGGCAGGGTGATATCAAGGCTTAATGAGGCCACCATACTGGCCCTGGAAGCAGTAGAAGAATCCGAACTGGCACTTGTAGAGCTTGTAAATCCCGTTTCGGAAGAACCACAGGCAATGTCCGATAATTTTGGGGACTTCACGGTTTCGAGCCAGGCACCATTTAGCGTAAACACCGGCCTGCTGGAAAGCGCCATGGAGGCCGCCATGCAGAACGTGCAGCAGCTCGACAATCAAGAGGAAATTGAAGCACAAAACCAAATCTACAGAGATGCCATCTATGCGGCCGCGTTCAATCTTATGGAGGTTGATGAAATAATCGAGGAGGAGCTTCTTGAGCTGGGCCAAATGTACGGTGAGGCGGTATCGGCCATGCAAAAGATGTATGCCGAACATATCAGTTATTTCTGGCGAAATAAGCAGCGGTTTGAACACCTAAAATCAGATCTGAATCTGTGGGAAGAGGATATCTATCTTGACATCGAGGACATAATTGAAATTACCACAAATTCACTTGTGCATTCCATGTGTGAAGATCTTATTTATTATGAAATGGAAGTGCCACAATTTTCAGGTGATCAATTAAATCAATTAGAGGATTCGCACATGTGTCTCGGTGTTATGGTCGATTTGATAGCTCAAAAAAGAGCGTTAATTTACCACCTGGCAGATTATATGGCCGAGGGAGGGTGGCAGGAAGATCTGATTTCAAGACAAGCTGACCAAAGAGATGTTTTTTATGAACAGCATGTAGAAGGTATCATAGGAATAATAACCAATCCATTTACGCTTTCTTTTAATAATGAATTATCTCTTTCCGATAATGCATCATTTGAAACTGAACTATCCCAATTTGTTGATGATGTTGAGTCTACGATGAAAGACTTTTGGTTCAATCAGCACAATGATGCATTAAATGATCTGGCAATAACCCAGGCTAATAATATTTCAGATCTCAAGAGCATTGCACAGGAGAGGCTGAACGCCCTTGATGAAGCATATGCTGATTATTCACAGAGGCTTGAAACCCTCTTTCTGCTGAAAACCCAAATGACGGAAACCCTCTATGTTATGCTCGACAGCTATTCGATTTTTGTTCAGCAAAATGAACTGGAGTTAGATCAAACATTCTCACCGAGTGAGGAACGATTGGTGGATTGGCAGAATCCAGAATCATCCTCTCGCGACTCCCGCGACAACGATTTAGAAGAATCGCCTGAGTGGACCTACAGTGAGCTACGGCAGGAAATTGAGAGTTGGCTGCAGCCTCCGGTCATCACCAATTTCAGTGTAAATTCAGAACGTCCGGATATACCATATTCTATAGGAGTTAATCCACCAGCTCCGTATCATAAATTCATGAGCCGTAACAAAGTTGAGTGGAATCTTATACCGGACGACTCCGAACTGTTGGGTTTAACAGAACTGGGAATTACAACATCCGGTAATGCACAATCTGCGTTGCGTGCATTAGGTAAGAATAATTCATATACCTTCTACGGGTGGAAGGAGAATGAAGATGATCATGATCGCGAATACAATGTTGCACTAAGGGTAAGAAGCCGGGGCGGAATTGCCGTTTCTCAAAGCGGTACGGTTGAAACCAGGCATTCTTCCTCTGAGGATGAATACGGTTCGTTAACACATGGTCAGGGGTCAATTATTTCCGATATCGGAGATGAACTGCAAGCGCCGGAAATGCACAGTTTTGAAATATTGAATGCTGAATTGATAGAAGGTTATAGATACAGCAGCGATACCGACCGGCTGACTATTCAGACATTTGGTTTAACGCATTATTCTGAAATTGCCCGATTCGAGTATGTGATTTCAGCGTCAGACAGCCCAGAAAACCCAAAATACAGCTCCCTGAGCGGTGTCAGAAATACGTCACCGTCTGCAATATCTGTAACAGGAACGGTTGAAGGACTAAACCTTGAACCGGGAACGTACTGGGTGTTTGTCAGGGCTGTAGGATCGGGCGGTCAGCATTCCGAACCCTCTGTTCGCCAACTCGTTATCGATCCGGACACCCCCCAATTCACCGGGTCTGTGCCTGACAACACGCCTGCCCATTCTGTCAGAAATGCCTCCCATGGCGTTTCAGGTAGTGTGGTTTCAGGTGTTCCCACGGCTGGCAACCCGGCTTTCGTACCGGTGGAGGGTGTAAATCCGTCTGATTACACCAGAAACATCAGTTGGCGGCAGGTCGAAACCGGCCCGTCGGGGTTAAAACAGTACGAAGCGGTGGTTTCAGATTCTGAAACTCCTACATCTGCTATGTTTTCATCGGATAGTGCAATCCATACAAACAGTACCCATCGACGAATAGATCTCCCGTTTGGAAGAAGCTATCTGCACGTTCGGGTGCTGAGCAAGGCCGGACTCTACTCGGAAACAGAAACCTATGTTCTGGAGCATCCCGATCCGACTCCCCCATCCATACCTAACGTAAAGCTGCAGTCTCGAAATAACGGTTTCCGCATCTACCTGCCACAGCAGTCAAAGGACCCTGAAACGGGTATTGCCGGATACCAATACCGCATTACGAACATGAGTAATATGCAGACGCTGAAAGATTGGCCCGAAGGCACTGATGATAATACAGGGAATGTGACTGTTGATTTTACTCCTGGCCAGCTTACTACAGGCTCGCAGGGTGCTGCCCCTTATCACACGGTATACAACCATCAGCTGGGGCTTGATGTCGATCAAAGCTATCAGCTTCGGGTGGAGCTCCGCGCTGTGAACGGAGATGATAATTACTCAGGAATTGTTCGTACAGATATTACACTGCAGCCAGCAGGTAACCCGGAGCTGAGTAACTGGGTAGTCGGGAAAACAGATGGACAAGTATCCACAACACAGCAAGGACCCGCTGGTATACCTTTTATTATGCTAGTAGATGGTGTGATTATAACCGCAAATATTTCAGGTGCATCGGATGCGGTATCGGGCATACAAACTTTGCGACTCGTTATCCGGGATGCCATCAACAATGAAATTCTATTTGATCAATATCACACACCCGGAAGCGATTCGGGTCAACTGCCAAATACTGCTAATCACCAATTTAGCTATGGCTCGGCCTCCCTGGCAAACCGGGGATCGGTGGATGTTACACTCACCATCGAGAACGGGCAGGGAGTATCGAAAAGCTGGAACGAGTCGGTGTTAATCAATGAAGAGGTTGTGAACAATACTCCTGCACCACGCCTGGAGCCACGGGTGCATTATAGGGATGATCTGAGCATAAGCCAGGTCGACTTTTACTGGGATGACGGAGAACACCCGTATGTGGACCGTTACAGCCTCTACCGCGGGAGTGGTGAAACCGGCCCGGATGAGTTTACCCAGGTATCCACTGCGCTGCCGATACGTGAGCAGCCTTATATTCTGGTTAATCCGGCCGAAAGGGAGCATTTCTTCCTGACTGCCCAAAATCAGTTTGGCGTGGAAACACCTCTTGAAGAAGTTAACATTTGGGTAGCTGATCCTGAAGCCGGGGTAACGGGAATGATTACCGATTTCCATTACAGTGATATCGTAATGACCGGAACTGCAACTGCAGTGGCCTTGCTCCGATGGGAAAGCAGCGGCGATGTTGAAGGCTACGCAATTTTCAGGGTGGGATCTGATGGCCGGCACAATCACCTCCGAAGTTTGCCCCAAGGCACAAGATTAATGGAGATCGAGGTAGCCACCGCTTCAACGTATGTAATCAAAGCTATAACAGCTAATGGAAATTATGGCCCTCCGGGTGAATTCCTGGAGATCAATCCGGAACTCTATTCTGAGGCAAGCCCATGAAAAAAACAGCCTTAATTATCGTTATTACTCTATTTCTTGTAAACCTGCTTCCGGCACAGCATGTGGACGGGGATCTGATTCTGCGGATTCAGGAGCAGGAGCAGTCGGTGCATATCTACCACATGATGACGCCGCCGCTGGGCCACGGCACTCATTTTTACCGCCGTATTGACGGCGGGGAGTTTGAACGTATCACGGTGGACCCGGTCATGCCGCTGCAGCGAGCCGACCTGCTTGAGTCTCGTCTCGGCAGTGAACTCTATGAGCTTCTCCTGGAAGAAACGGAGCGGGAAACGGCAACGTCAGCATTTTTTGCCCTGCGCAACCTGCGTGATGTAAATCGTCCCTTGACCATCCTCCATACTGAATTTGCCGATATCCTCGGCCGCCGGTTTGTTGACAGCGATGCTACTTTCGGGAGAGAAGTAACTTACAGGGCAGTGGTCGTGAACGACCTCGGGCGCCCGATCAACATGGAAGCAGAGGGATCCGTGCGAGTGGAACCACACCGGCTTCAGCAGCCGGATATTACCGGGGCTGAAAGCGTTCAGGGATGGATAGAGCTGGAATGGAGCTATCCCGCAACCCCGGGTGATGACAACGATGGTGCCACATTTTTCCGGATCAACCTTGACGAAAATGGTGCTGAAAGGGAAAGAATGTTTCTCAGAAATGCAGCACAAAGCATCTTTACTACGCGAATCTCTGCACCGGAGCCAGGAACAGAGGTGGTTGTAACCGTTACTCCGCTCGACTTTATACGGCAGGAGGGGCCGGTTTCCGATCCAGCCACGATTTTGATTGTGGATGATGTACCGCCGCCAAGGATAAGGGGGCTTGCCGTGAGGCCGGACGGTGACGGCAGTGTTATCCTGAGCTGGCACGTTTCGCCTGATCCGGGTGCCACAGGCTATTTTGTTTACCGTTCGCTGCAATCTGATGATGGTTATGAACGAATTCATGAACAGCCTGTGCCGGTGAGCGAACCATTTTACACCGACAGGGCCCCACGCCTGCGGCAGCAGTATTTTTACCGGATTACGGCTATTGATGCTGCCGGTAACGAAAGCGAACCCAGCGATCTTGAATGGGTATTTGTGGAAGATCATGTGCCGCCTGATGCTCCTGTAAACCTTCAGGCAGTATTTAACGAGGTGACAGGCAACGTGGATCTGAGCTGGGAAGATCCGCAGCCTGATCCGGATCTGATGACTTATCTGCTTATCCGGCGCTCCACCCTTCCGGGGGCTTCAACGGCAATGGCACAGGTAAATATGGACGACATTACGGAAACCACATATAGTGACCGCGGATTTGCCAATGAAGGTTTCCTGGAGGGAGCTATTTATGAATATGGGGTTGCCGCAGCCGATAGTGCGTTCAACCTCAGCGATACGCTTTTCGTGGAGCTACAAATTCCGGGGCTCACACCGCCCGAACCGCCAACAGGCCTTACAGCGCGGAGCGATGGAAACCGGATCAACCTGCAGTGGTCGCAGACGTCCTCGAGATCAGCCACACACTATCATATATACCGGCATAACGATCTGCACGGCGATACGTTGCTCGCTGAAGTACCTGTTCGCCGCACCACATTCCGCGACCACCAGGTTGAGAGGGGCATGGAATACAGCTATGCTATTGCCGCCATCGATTCGTTCGGAACAGAGGGTGTCCGCTCTGAAGCTGCAACTGAAATGATGCATTACCGCAACTCTCCGCCCAGAGTCCGAAATGTAAGGGTGAGCCGGAATGCACAGCCGGGTGCGCTGATTCGCTGGGAGGCACTACCTCAGGAAAGAATAACGGGTTATCTTGTGTATAGATCCGATATGGCAACGGCAGGATTTCGGCTGATTAATGATGAACCGGTCCGTGAACCGCAATTTACCGATTCCGGTGCTGAACCGGGACACTGGTACAGAGTTGTGGCGGTGGATGTGTCAGATAACCGGAGCCTGCCAAGTGATGCGGTGCTTTTGCGGGAACCTGAATAAGAAAAGTAGTTTATGCCGAAAAAGATTTTCATTATTTCTCTGCCGGCTCTTGTATTGATATTAGCTGCATTTGCCACTTCAAGTGCACAGGAATTGCCGGGGTATGAGCAGAGTATTCTCGCAGAGATCGAATTTCTGCTGCAGGAGGGAGACGGCCTTTCCGTGCTCACGCTGCTGAACGAGATCTCACTGCCCGATGATGATAAAAGGGTATTGTTTTATCGGTCGAAAGCCCTGCTGCTTACCGGCGAGGCTGACAGGGCAGAAGCAGATCTCAGAAAACTGAACCGTGCTACTGAAGAAGAGGGAGGGCATCTTCATGAATTCACCAATATTCATCTTGGCAACCTGCTTTTAAACCGGGGTTCGGAACGGTTTATGGCCGGGCAGGCAGCAGAAGCCTCCCGCTATTTTGAGGAAGCAGCGGGTTTCTGGCCCGACAGCATCCAGGTGTGGTACAACCTGGCCGTAACAGAACGGCAACGAGGAAAATTTGGCCCGGCACGTAATGCAATCCGGAGAGCAGAAAGGATTGAGCCGGGCCGTGCAGATGTGCGGCAGGTGCACCTTTCAATCTTGGTTGCGAAAGAGAAATTTGAGGAAGCAGCCGAACTTCTCAATGCTACGGTGCGGGATGAGCCGGAAAATCCTGAATGGATGCTTCAGCAGGTGAGGCTGCTGCTCGCCGATGGGAAGAACGAACGGGCGGCGGAAAAAGCGGAAGAGCTTCTTGAAGTATTCCGGGGGGTGCCGGAAGCCTACAACGGCCTGGCCGAAATCAACCGTCAGATGGGCTTCGTGGAAGGTGAACTGGCAGTAATGAGGCAAAAACGGCGTGCCGTGCCGGAAGAAGCCAGTGTGCTGCTTCAGCTTTCCGATATCCACGAACGCCTGCTGCAGACCGATAAAGCCCTTGCCAAACTCGACACGCTGGCTGCCATTGAAGGATATGAAGATGATGCGTGGCTCAATAAAGGTAGAATTCACGAATTGCAAGACAGCCTTTCGCATGCAGAACAGTCGTACAGAGATGGGCTCCTGGAATTGTCAGGCTCGGAAAAGCTGAGATTGCGTCTTGCCGAGCTTTTAGCAGAAACAGGCAACCACAATGATGCGGCCGAACAGTATCAAATGCTGGCAGAATTAGCTCCAAACAGGGAATACAGGCTGATGCAGGCACTCTCGGAAGAGAAATCAGGAAGAGATAAAAAAGCACTTGAGATCTTTGAAGAGCTTCTTGATTCTGTCGACCCAATGCCGCGGGCAGGAATTGAAGCGGCACAAATCTATCTGAAACATGGCAGAACCGCTCAAGGGTGCAAAATGTTTTCAGAATTTATTCCGTCGGCTTACCGGGAACTTCACCAAAAACGATCACAAATTGCACTTCAAACCGCAGCATCGGGTTTTCAGACGGATGCCATGCGCCAGATCGATCGAAGGCCGGGGCATCTGATGGAGTTCAGGCAGGCTATATTTAATTCGTACCGACTGGCCGTGTCGGAATGCGGAATGGAACAGGGTACAGAGATTTATGAGAAACTGACACAGCAGCAGCAGGGAACCGGCGGAGAGCTATTCTACATGAGAGCCCTCGGACTGGCGGAGACAGAAGAGTCCGTTGCAGCCATCAGGGAAGCTGAACGTGCCATCCGCAGACAGCCTGAGCTCAAAGAAGCACACCGCCTGCTGGCACAAATGCATGAAGAAAATAAAAGCTGGAACGAAGCAGGCATTGCATGGCAGCGGTACCTTTCGCTGGTTCCCGATTCAAGAGAGGGGTATGAAGCGCTCATCCGAACATACCGAAACGCCGGAGAACTGGAAATCCTGATTGAACGCTGGCAAAGAAGATATGCCACCGAACCCGGAAACGATAAGCTAAGAAGATATCTTATCGAAGCAATGCACCGGGCCGGAATGTACGAAGAGGCCGCCCGGCTGTGAGATTGCTGTTAAGTTATATTTCCTCTTCAGCCTGCCCCGCCGGCAGACAGGCCTATTTTACCGTAAATAGCACTTCCTAAAAAAGTCTTTTCTAAAACACCCGCCTGTACTAACCTGCATTTCTCACAAATAAAAAGCACCAGACTCCTTATCTTGTTGGTGTACAATTAGTTAATCCAAAACAAGGAGGAGCCTGATGCCTACAATGTGTAAGAAAGATAGCCAAGACCAGTTCGAGTTTCAACCGGCCTGCAACCGTCGGGTGGTCACCGATTTCCAAGGCGGACAAATCACCTCAGACGCCGGAGCCCTGCTGCTTCGCGAGGTCGAAGCCCGCACAGGCTTTTTGTCCGACCTGACCCGTTGTTTTACCGACTATCGTGACACCCGATATGTCGAACATAGCCTCGAAGAGTTGATCCGCCAGCGCATTTTGGCCATCGCCTGCGGCTATGAGGACCTGATCGATCATGATGAGTTGCGAGGCGATCCGATGTGGAGCCTTTTGACGGGCAAAGACAACCCG